>JAFSFU010000223.1 GCA_017435025.1 Lachnospiraceae bacterium
GGGACTGGCAGGAATAAACCCGAAAAACACGCTCTCGCTGGGTTTTTCTTCCGTTTATTCCTGCCAGTCTCCTCCTTTTCATCAAAAGACTATACACACCTAGTGCGATAATCTCTATTCATTTTACACTTTGTCCAGAGCGCAGGGCCATGTCTCTTACTGTGCCTGCTCTGTATTTTTCAGGCTGTTCCATTTCAGATATGCACTGATGAATCCATCTAAAGCGCCGTCCAGGACTGCGCCTGCATTTCCGTTTTCCTCGCCGGTACGATGGTCCTTGACCATGGTGTAGGGCTGAAGCACGTAGGAGCGGATCTGGCTTCCCCATGCGATATCCTTCACGTCACCGCGGATATCGGAAAGCTTCTCCGCGTTGGCCTGCTTCTTTAACATATACAGCTTTGCCTTCAGCATCTGCATCGCCTTGTCCTTGTTCTGGAACTGGGAACGCTCATTCTGGCACTGCACCACGATGCCGGTAGGCAGGTGGGTAATACGGATCGCCGATGAGGTCTTGTTGATGTGCTGACCGCCGGCACCGCTGGAACGATAGGTATCAATACGCAGATCATCCATATTGATCTCTACATCCACATCTTCCTCAATATCCGGCATGACATCGCAGGACACGAAGGAGGTCTGCCGTTTTCCGGCAGCGTTAAAGGGCGAAATACGCACCAAACGGTGGATTCCTCTCTCAGATTTCAAATAACCGAAGGCATTCAGACCATTCACCTGGATGGTAACCGACTTGATTCCGGCCTCATCGCCGTCCAAAAAGTCCAGTACCTCCACAGAAAAGCCCTTCTTCTCAGCCCAGCGGGTAAACATACGATACAGCATGCCGGCCCAGTCACAGGACTCGGTGCCGCCAGCACCTGCGTGAAGGGTAAGGATCGCATTGCACTTGTCGTACTCATCACAGAGCAAAGTGGCAAGACGAAGTTCCTCCAGATCTTTCTGGAGTTTTCCCAAACTCTCCTCGATCTCCGGGATGACAGCAGGATCATTCTCCTCGTATCCCATCTCGATCAACAATTCAATCTCCTCATTCAGGCTCTCCAGGCCGTGGAACTCCTCAACGGTGTCCTTAAGTCCCTTAAGCTCCTGCATGATTTTTGTGGATTTCTCCGGATCATTCCAAAAATCCGGTTCCTCCAAATGTCTCTCCAACTCAGCGATACGTTCTTTCTTACCTGCTAAGTTAAAGTGAATCCCTCACTTCCACTAATGGTTTCTGTAATGTTTCAAGCGTATACTTGAACTGGTCAAGTTCTACCATTTGTGTCACCTCTTTCCATGTCTCATTTATTTTTTTAACTCTGTCAAGCGGACAAAATCAATTATTTGATGCGTCCGCAGCACTGCTTATACTTCTTTCCTGAACCGCAGGGGCAGGGATCGTTGGGATATACCTTCTGGCTCTCACGGCGCTTCGGCTCACGGACTGCGGTATCATCCTTGTTCGTTCCGGTCACCTTCGCAACCTGCTCACGCTCCACCTTCTGCTCTACCTTGATGCGCATCAGTATCTTCACGGTCTCTTCCTGAATACTGGAAGTCATCGCGTCAAACATATCATAGCCGGCCATCTTGTACTCAATGAGCGGATCTTTCTGGCCATATGCCTGAAGTCCGATACCCTGACGAAGCTGATCCATATCGTCAATGTGATCCATCCACTTGCGGTCAATGGACTTGAGTAAGATCACACGCTCGATCTCACGAAGCTGTTCGATCTCCGGGAACTCCGCTTCCTTCGCCTCGTAAAGCTTCACCGCCTTTTCCTTCAAGGACTGTTTCAGTTTTCCCTTATTAAATGAACGGTCTCCCACGGGAATTTCAATGGGCTCCATGGGGAAAATCTGGCAAAGCTGTGCGTTCAGGCTGTCCACATCCCACTCATCGGTAGAGTGATCATCCGACAGGCAGGAATCCACGGTATTGTCAATGATGTCCGTGATCATCTTTAAGATCACGTCTCTCATGCTCTCACCATCGAGCACCCGGCGACGATCCGCATAAATCACCTCGCGCTGCTCGTTATTTACCTGGTCATAATCAAGCAAACGCTTACGAATGCCGTAGTTATTGCCCTCAATCTTCATCTGTGCCTTCTCAATGGCGTCGGAAAGCATCTTGTGCTGAATCTGCTCATTCTCCGGAACTCCCAGCGCATTGAACACAGACAGCATACGCTCGGAACCGAACAGACGCATCAGGTCATCTTCCAGAGAGATATAAAATCTGGACTCACCGGGATCACCCTGACGGCCGGAACGGCCTCGAAGCTGATTGTCAATACGTCTCGCCTCGTGGCGCTCCGTACCGATGATTTTCAGACCTCCTGCTGCCTTCGACTCATCGTCAAGCTTAATATCGGTACCACGGCCCGCCATGTTGGTGGCGATGGTTACCGCACCGTGCAGACCTGCATCGGCAACGATCTCCGCCTCCATCTCATGGAACTTCGCGTTCAGTACCTTATGGGGAATCCCGCGGCGGCGCAACATCAAGCTCAATTCCTCGGAGGAATCAATATTGATGGTGCCGACCAGTACGGGCTGTCCCGCCTTATGGGACCGCTCAACCTCATCCACCACTGCTTTCAATTTTTCTTTTCTGGTCTTATAAACCGCATCATCGTGGTCGATACGCGCAATCGGCTTATTCGTGGGGATGGTGATAACGTCCATGCCGTAAATGTCACGGAACTCCTTCTCCTCGGTGAGTGCGGTACCGGTCATACCGGCCTTTTTTGCAAATTTATTAAAGAAGTTCTGGAAGGTGATGGTCGCCAGCGTCTTGCTCTCGCGTTTTACCTTCACATGCTCCTTCGCCTCGATCGCCTGATGCAGGCCGTCGGAGTAGCGTCTTCCGGGCATGATACGTCCGGTAAACTCATCAACGATCAATACCTGATCATCCTTCACCACATAATCCTGATCCCGGTGCATCAGATAGTTTGCACGAAGGGCCAGATCCATATTGTGCTGGATCTCCAGATTTTCCGCATCAGCATAGTTGTCCAGATGGA
>JAFSFU010000224.1 GCA_017435025.1 Lachnospiraceae bacterium
TGAATGTGATAAGCCGGCTGATACTTGTCCATTAAATGTACGAAGGTCTCAAAGCCTGCATGTGTCAGTGTATCCAGATCGCCGTGCCCTCTTGCAGGCGCATGTGTCAGTAGAATATCAAATCCTTTGTGATACATGAGTTTTGGCCAGAGTTTTTGACTGCGCCGTCTCATCTGGGCTTCTGTATACTGGTGAGCCCCGTCACGGTATCTTCTGGAACCACCCAGTCCCAGAATGCGCACGCCATTATGTACATAAATTTTATCTTCTATATTAACACACCCTAACGGTGGATGTTTTTTATATCTTTCATCATGGTTCCCGTGAACGTAAAGGAGCGGACAATGCCCCAGAGTCACGAGAAATTCCAGATATCTGGGATCCAGATCGCCACATGCGAGGATCAGATCAATGTCTGCCAGATATTTGCGGTCGAAATAATCCCACAATAACTTGGATTCGGTGTCGGAGATAGCAAGTATTTTCATTATTCGACCTCAAACCCCTGCATTTCGACAACGTCTTTTGCCTCTTCGTCCAGATCTTCCATTTTCGGAATGGTACCAACCACATTGTCCACGAGCCAGTTCATGTTCATGATCTCATTGGCAGACATGATGTGGCTGCTTTCGTTGCGGAGCACATGATCCTGATCATACAGATCTCCGGAGAAAATGTGAAAATCATTATTGATGATATGCTTTTTCACAACCTCGATGAGTTTCAGAGTCTGTGGCGGAACGGACTTGGATACGATCATATCGATCATTCCGGAAGAAATACCCCACCAATAGTTGATGGTTGGGAAATCCGGAGCAACCGCTGTGCGTTTCCAGTTTCCGTTCAGGATTGTCTGGATAATGCGCTGGTAAAATTTGCCCCAGTTCCAGATCGATGCTGCCAGATTTCGGCTTTTTGTATCTTCCAGATCATAAAGACCGTATGCGCGGGTCACATCACGCGGCTCGATCATATCACGTCCGCAGATATGGCTGATGTTTGCCTCTGTAAACTGTTTCGTTATATCGCAGTCCTTAACGCAGGACCATGCAAGATGAACTTTCGCAGTCGGATTGACCATCTTTACACCGAGCGCAAACGCATTGATGCTGGCAGGAGTTCCGAACATCGGAAAATCTGCGATATAGCCAATGCTGTCTGTGCGGGTCAGGATACCGGCCAGCATGCCAACCAGGAACTTTGCTTCGTAGATTCTGCCATAATAAGTTCTCAAGTCTCCGCTGTAGGAGTTCAGGGAACAGTTGAGGATCTTGATCTTTGGATGGCGGATGCAGGCATTAAAACTTGCATTCAGGAAACGGGAAGAGGTAGTAAAGATAACGGTACAGCCGTCTTCGATCGCTTCCTCAAGCTTTTCCAAGCATTCTTCATCCGTTTCGATATCATCATAAACGCGTATGTTCAGTTTGTCGCCCATATGTTCTTCCAGATAAATACGACCAAGGTCATGGGCGTAGGTCCAGCTGGATGTTTCCGCAGTTTTATGATAGACGAAGCCGACAGTCAGCTTGTAGGCCGGAGGGATGATCGGGGAGAGCAGTTTTTCAAACACACTGCGCTCCGGTTCATGTTCCGGCTGAAGGATGTGGTTTACATTGCCGGCTTTTGGCAAGGCCTCCAATTCACTCCAAAGGGAGTCCAGTTCCTTTTTGATCTGCTCCTGGGAGCGCTGCTTCATATCTCCATAACCGTAGATTTCCAGATAGAGCAGGAATGCATCACCGCCAGTGATCGGGAGAGCTTCGCCGCCTTTTTCCTTAAATGCACGGTAGAACCAGTAGTAATCCGTGGAAAAACTGCGTCTCTCGTCGACTGTCCACTGGACACCGTATTCCTTACCGATCAATTCGCAGATTTTATGGTAACATCCTAATTTGGAAAAGGTCAGATTGTTGATACTGGAGAAGCGGGAAAATTCCATGAATTCATAATAAATCTGGATCTCCTTTTCTTCTCTGTAAGCAGGGATGATCCTGGTTACATATCCGGGAACGGTAGCTGCCCCTGCATATTTTAAAACACTGACTCTCTTATTTCCTTCAATAATATAATATTGGTTCATAAATTCGCAGGCGATCACTGGCTCGCGAATTCCTTCCTTTACATGAGCGCGGTACAAATTTGACCACTTGTCAGCAAACTCGCCTGCTTCCAGAAGCGGCATGAAGTTGCTGGCGAAAGCTTTGGTACGTCCGGCTGTTTTGGTGCCGGCAATGCGGTCCATCGGGATTTCAACGAGACCAAGGTCTGTTTCTCCCGCGGTTTGTGTATACTCAAGAATTTCATCAAGAACTTTTAAATAAGGCTGACGGCCTTCTGCAATAGCCTGTCGGTATGCTTTCTGGCCACGCTTCAGAGCAATGGAATACTCCGTAATTGGCATGAATGAAATGCCCTCCTTCTTTGATAAAAAAATAACCAACATCAAACATAACAAATCATATCACACCCCTCAAAATTAGTATATATTTAAAAAATTACAAAAATGAGGGGTGGTTTTTAAGAAAATAAGGGCAAAATCATCAGAAGGATGCAGGACCGGCCGGTTTTTTATCAAAACTCGGATTGAATGCATAGAAGTTCCGGCTGTCCAGTTTATCCTGAAGATCACGCAGAGCCTCACCAAATCTCTGGAAATGAATGATCTCGCGCTTTCGCAGGAAGCGGATTGGGTCACAGACATCCGGATCCGACACAACTCTTAGGATGTTGTCGTACGTCGTTCTGGCCTTTTGTTCAGCTGCAAGGTTTTCAAAGAGATCCGTAATCGGGTCTCCTTTTGACTGGAATTGATTTGCATTCAACGGAACGCCGCCTGCTGCCTGAGGCCAGATTGCTGCTGTATGGTCGATGTAGTATGGTGCAAAGCCCTGGGCTTCCAGCTCCTCTGCGGAGAGACCGCGTGTCA
>JAFSFU010000225.1 GCA_017435025.1 Lachnospiraceae bacterium
CTTGCATGGCTTTGCCCGTTCCTCTATCTGGCAACGACCATGGGAAGTGTCTTAAACGGACTCGGGAAAACCAATATCACATTCCTCCATAATTTCACTGCACTCTCCATCCGACTTCTCTTCGTTTTCTTCGGAATTCCATGCTGCGGAATCCTTGCATACCTCTGGGGAATGCTGGCTTCCGAGATTCTTTTGGTGATAATGCATGCATGCTCCCTGCGGAAACTGACTGCATGTTCCTATGATGCATGGAATGCACTGGTAAAACCTGTGTGTTGTCTGCTGACATCCCTTGGCATTTACCGCTTATTTCCTGAGTCGCAGTTTCTTTTGCCGGGATTTCCTGCATTTCTTCGGTTAGGCATGCGGATCGGTGTAGTCTGTGTCTGTTATGTATTGCTATTACTTCTGCTGCCGAATCGTTCCGTTTATACATCCTCTAACGATTAAAGGTATCGTGCGATCAACACGATACCCTTTTTTCTATGCCCTCGACATCCCTGGCAATCCAGCTGCGATTGCCTTTTCTCTTAAAAAATCCCGCATTCAGCAGTTGTGCATGTTTTTTCTTTCGTTTTGGAACCTCCGATACCATATACTGGATCTTAAAATCGTAGTGATCGTACTCCATGATCGTAAACGGGTGCTCTTCCATTGCCAAAATCTGCAAAGTTCCCTTTTGGAACAGCGGATAAACTCCAGAAAAACCACGTTCTCTCAAAACCAGCTCTGCCCGGTCGCGCATTTGCTGTATCTTTGCATCCATCGTCTCCGAATATGATCTTTCCGGATACTGACCGGCTGCCGTCTCCACCTTTTTAAACAGAAGCTGATACAGTGCATTTCTTCCCGGCCGCATCATCATCCGAATGATTCTCCGATCCAAAATACCTTTCAGTATTTTCAGTCGATACCAGCTAAGCATCCGCATCATTGTGCGGTCCCCTGCCTCAAAAGCCAGATTTCGCATACAATCCACACCACTTTGACTGTTTTTATAATACTCATCCAGAGAATCGTGAATCGGTGAAAAATACCGGAACGGAGCGAATTCCATCAAAGGCAGCAAAGCAAGCTCCTCTGCATTGCATACATGATCGCCCATGTAATTATATTTATCATGCATGGTACCGATCATATATACCAAGCGCCTCCAATGCTCCTGACCCTCAATCCAAAAGTGACCGATCCGGTCATAGCGGAAGCATTTCAATTCCTGAAAAGCATCTTCAAACCATACCGTAAATACATTAATCGTTCCCTGACGAAAAATCAAAGCCGAATCACCTTTTTCTGTCACCAGTTCCACATGCATCTCTTCTTTTATATCCTGAACATAATTTCCCGTCATACGTCCGTTTTGAAGCAAAAGAAAGCATTCGAGGGCATCATTCATCATATATGGAATATAGTAGTCGCATCTTCCGCATTCTTTTTTCTGTGCATGTGATTCGAACGCATCGCAGGAAATGATTTCGTTTAAATAGCCTTGTAATTCCTCATTCGTTATCCTTCTCACAGCAATGACTCCTTAAAAATTCCACGATACCAGACTGCCCTCCTCACTTCTGGTGACAGTCAGTTTTCTTTCAATACTGTCCTTCAGCGCATCCACGTGAGAGATAATTCCTACCAACCGGTCATCCCCGGCCAGATCACTCAATACGCGAATTGCCTGCTCTCTCGTCGCATCGTCCAAGGCGCCAAATCCTTCATCCACAAACATGGATTCCAGTCGGATTGCTCCCGCCTGGCTCTGCACCACATCGGAAAGTCCCAGCGCCAATGCCAAAGACGCCAGGAAAGATTCTCCTCCTGACAGAGTCTTCACATCACGTTCTTTTCCGGTCGCCAAAAGATAGACATTTAACTCAAGCCCCGCTGCACCTACCATTCCGGATTCTTCCAACGGACGGCTTTTCAATTTCATTCTCCCGTTGGTAAATGTCAAAAATCTCCGGTTGGCCGCTGCCAGTATCTTTTCAAAATACTGTCTCTGCACATATGTTTCAAAATCCAGGCGAATCTGACCTTTCGTTCTTCCTGCTGCAACCTGCCACAACCCGTCATACTGCAAATACTGTTCTTTCAGCTGTCCAAAATTCTTTTCTTCTATCTCTAAATTTTTCTGAATCACGGCATTATTCTTTAATCTTGCCGACACATCCTCTTTGCAGGTCTGCATCGCTTTTCGGTCATGCTCCCACTGCGCCAGCTTTTCATCCAAACCGGTCAAATCGGTATACGTTTTGCCTTCGGACTGCCCCTCCATCGTCTGTACCGATATCCTGGCTTCCGTCAGTTCGGCAAAATACCGTTCATTTTTCATTCTAACCAGCTCAAACTCCCGCTGACTCTTCCACCTGGAAACATGCATCTCATAAACCGCCTCATTTTCAAATCCGGCACCGGCACATGCATCTGCAAACCGTTCTGTTGACTCTTCCAAAATTTCTTTGCATCTGCGAACTTCCTGCCTGTCTTTTTCCAGATTTATGATCAGTCGTTCCGCCTGTTCCGCTGTATGAATCATCTTTTCAAGGATTTTCCGTCGTTCCATCGGTTCTTCCGGAATCTCTCTTTCCGCCTCGTTTATCTGTCGAAGCGCTTCTTCTGCTCTTGCCCTCTGCGTTTGAATCTCCAGGCTCATGCGCTCGCACTCGGATCGCCATTTCTCCCAATCATCCCGCGCCCGATTCACCTGTATCTCTGTGACTGCATCATCACTCATTTTTGCAGGTGATGGATGATCCAGTGATCCGCAAACCGGACATGGATTCCCCGGTATCAAACGCTCACTGGCCAAAATTCCCGCCTGTTCACACAAAAAACGATCCTGCAATTCTCCGTATCGATTTCCTGCCGCCTTCATCGCTTCCAGTTTCTGTTTCAGATGCTTCTTCTGTTTTTCACATTCTGCCAGCATCCGCTCCGCATCCCGTCGACGTCGTCCAAGCTCCAGTTTCCTGCCGCAAGCCGTTTCAAGATGAACCATCTCGGCTTTCCAATCAGAAATTACCGGCATCCATTCCTTGTTCCCAGTATTTCCTGTCAGACGTTCCCATCCTTTTCCATCGCTGAATGTTTGGTAGCGTTCACCGAATATTTTTTCGATCTCTTCCAATTCCTTTTGGGCACGGTCCGTATCTTGTTTTCCAATTTCGTATTGATATTCTGCTGATTTTTTCCTCAGACTGGCCGCTTGCATTTGATCTGCAAAACTTTTTATTCCATAGGCCTTTTGTGTCAGTTCGATCTGTCTCTTTTCTTCCTGATGCATCGAAAGCTCTGTTTCCTTCAGTTCGAGCAATTCTCTGGCTTTCTCGCACGATGCAAGAAGATCATTATCTTTTTTCGCTGCGGTTCTTTGCTCTAGGAGACTATGATACTGTTCCTCAATGTGAGTAATTTTCTTTTGCAGTTCGCACAGCAATGCTTCATCCATGCTTTTTGCATTCTGTAGAAGGCGCTCTATCTGAGGAATGTTTTGTGCCTCCCATTGATCGTAAGCGGTCTGAACTTCCAGACCATCCGGCAAACGAATCCCCCGGATATACGCCTTGATTCGTTCTTCCGTACCGCTGATCTGTTCCTTTAACGCTTTTCGCCGTTCACCAAGTTCGATCTCCACCTGACGGTAGATTCCTGTATGAAAAATCGTAGAAAAAATCTTTTTTCGATCCTCCGATTTTGCATGCAGAAGCCGCAGGAAATCTCCCTGCGCGATCATTGCGATCTGGGTAAACTGCTCACGGTCGATTCCCATGATCTCACAAAGCTTTTTATCGGTTTCCTTTAATTTTCCGCGGAAAGCAGTTCCGTCCGGCATGGTAAGCTCTACCGTCGCCGGTGCCTTCACAAAGCCGGTTCCACGCTTTTTCTCGCGCATATATTCCGGAGTGCGGCGAACCGTGTAGATCGAACCTCGATATGAGAAGGTCAATTCTACATACGTTTCATCATTAGCGGATGCAAACTGGCTTCGCATCATTTTTCCGTCGCGCTTTCCCCCACTGGTTTCCCCGTACAGTGCAAACGTAATTCCATCAAATATGGTTGTTTTTCCTGCTCCCGTATCGCCATTGATCAAAAACAATCCATGATCAGCCTTTGTAAAATCAATGATCGTCTTCTTTCCGTAAGATCCAAACGCACACATGGTAAGTTTCAGGGGCTTCAATTGCGCTCACCTCCCAATGCTTTCATAACCTCTCGCATGAGTTCTTCCTGTTCTTTGCACATCCCGGTGCCGCGCATCTGTACATAAAAATCTCCAAACAATTCCAGGATGCTCTTCTTTTCTTCTCTTATAACCGGCTCCTGCATTTCCATCTTCGTCCGGCTGTTTTCCACATGCCACTCCAGCAGATTAGGGTATGCCTGTGCCAATGCCACTCCCGGTTCATACAATTCCTCTTCATCGGTCAGGGTTACACTCACATAATCTTTCGGATCTGCTTCTGCTAACGTCTCCGGTGCAGTCAGAACTTGTAAAGTTCCCTGAATTTTCCGAACATCATGAAGCGGCCGGAGCGGCAGCGCTTCTATCGTCAGCTCACCTTTTTCCCCGATGACTGCCTCCGTCACAGATTTATCCCATCCAGCTTCAGAAATCGAATATTTTAGCGGGGAACCGCAATAACGGATATGTCGTTCTCCGACACTTTGCGGGCGGTGAATGTGTCCGGCTGCCACATAGTCAAATGCAGCAGCCACAGAGGCATCAATATTATCCTGACCTCCCACATGAACCGTTTCAGAATCGGATCGTTCCGGCTCTTTTCCGTTTCCTGTAAAAAACTGATGGCACAGAAGAATATTTCTGCCTGAAAAATCCGGTTTTGACCTCTCGAGCAACTGTTTCATCGCATCCTCGTATGATTTCACCTCTTCCATTCCCGGAATTTCCCGCAAAAAGGACGGTCTAAAAAACGGCAATAACCAGATGGTCACATCTCCGTACCGGTCCTGTATTTTCACCTTTTTGATCTCCGGCTCCTCCCGGTTCGGTGTACAGCCCGCAATATGAATTTTGTGCTCAGCAAACAGACGGCTTCCATACGAAAGCCGTTCCTGAGAGTCATGGTTGCCACTGATCATACAGACTACAGGTCCATCCTCCATTGCAAATAACCCGGTCAAAAAATCATCCACAAGTGTTACTGCCTCCCCACTGGGTATCGATTTATCATAGATATCTCCTGCAAGCAGAATCACATCCGGCTTTCTCTCGTGAACCATTTCCAAAATTTGCTTTAAAATAAATTTCTGATCTTCCAACAGCGAAAATCCATGCAGCTGCTTGCCGATATGCAGATCGGAAAGATGAAAAAACTTCATATTTTGCTCCTATTCATCGAACGCAACCGTCACATAGTATCCGCGATCATTCTGAATGATCGATTTCACCACTCCCTGACGACTTTTCAGCCTTTCATTGAATTTGAACAGACCGGACATCGCAACTGCTGGTTCAATCATATAGTTTACATTGATCGGGGTTACGGACTCGCTGACCTCCACCGTCTGCCCTTCTTCCACTAACCCGGGACGTTCCATTTTAAATACGATCTCTCTCATTGTCTTACTTATCCCTACTTTATCTTTCTTATTGAAATGGGGCTCTCTGCCGACCGCAGGAGCCCCTGTATCATTTATTTTCCTTCGTAAATTAAGGCGGATTCTACATCGTAACCTTCCAGTTTCTTTCTTCCTTCCAGTCCTGCAAGTTCCATAACGAAGCAGATCTTTACCACCTCGCCGCCAAGCTCTTCGATCAGTTTTGCAATTGCTTCTACTGTACCGCCTGTTGCGATCAGGTCATCAATGATAACAACTTTCTGACCCGGCTTGATCGCATCCTTATGCAGCTCGATCGTACCTTTTCCATACTCCAGCTCGTACTCACGGGATACAGTCTCTCTCGGCAGCTTGCCCGGCTTTCTTGCCGGAACAAAGGATTTGTGAAGCTCATAAGCCACCGGTGTACCGAAGATAAATCCACGGGACTCTGCACCGACTACCACATCAAACTCCAGGTCTTTCACCATAGCGATCAACTGCTCGATTGCGAGATGAAGTCCATCCGGTTCCTGTAAAATAGAGGTAACATCACGGAAAATAATTCCCGGCTCCGGGAAATCCGGAATACTTACTACATAATCTTCTAATTTTTTCATATTCCATTCGTCCTTTCCAAAGATATTCTAATCATAGCATAATTCTAAAAGTATGTCTATTATACAGAATTTAACAGGCACTGTTTTTGATCTTTTTCACCTCATCCATAGCCAGCTTTACATACTCACCAAGCGGCAGTTCCGCACATCCAACTACAAAATGCTGACACCGATTTACCGGAATCAGAATTTTTTTGGCATTGCTCTGCCCGATCGCTGTCGCCATTCTGGGTGTAATCTCACCGAGAAGTGAATCTGCGATCACAATCCCCATCGGTCCGATAATAATATCAGCGGTTCGGCTTCCTACCACAGCAGGGTTTTCGCCGGTTGCCCCGGCATCTGCCCCGGCCTTTAACATAGCAGCGGTCGCAATACTGTTCGTACCGATCGCCAGAACTTCATCCTCCGGAAATGCAGACTTCACCTGCTCCACAATACTTTTTCCCATTCTGCCGCCCTGACCGTCAATAACCATGATCTTCATATGTTACGTCCTCCTACATCAATCGCACGATTTCACCGACTCAAATTCTTCTTGATTTCAGCAATTCAATCTCTCGTGCGTAACCATCCAATTCGTTTGGAGTCTCCAGGCAAAACGGCAGATTGCGAAGCGCCGGATGGTTGATTACGCGTACCATTGCTTCCAAGCCAATATGACCTTCTCCAATCTTTGCATGCCTGTCTTTTCTGGCTCCGCGAGGATTCAGACTATCATTTAAATGGATTGCCTTCAATCTGTCAAGTCCGATCACCCGGTCAAACTCTGCCAGGACACCATCCAGATCATTCACAATATCATATCCGCCGTCCCACACATGGCAGGTATCCAGGCAGACACCCATTTTTTCTGTCAGTTCCACACGGTCTAAAATCTCGCGAAGTTCCTCAAATCGGCCTCCGACTTCACTACCCTTTCCTGCCATCGTCTCAAGCAGAACCGTCGTAGACTGTTCTGCTGTCAAAATCCCATTGAGCATATCTGAGATCAAACGGATTCCCGTTTCCATCCCCTGCTTCACATGGCTTCCAGGATGGAAATTGTAATAATTTCCCGGAGTATGTTCCAGCCGTTCCAGATCGTTTCTCATGGTCCTCCATGCAAAATCCCTCACCGCATCATCAGCCGAACAGCCATTTAGCGTGTATGGCGCATGGGCAACCAGTTTACCAAGCTTCAATTCTTCTTTTTTCTTTAAAAATTCTGTCACATCGTTTTCATCCAATGCTCTGGCATTTCCGCCCCTCGGGTTCCTGGTAAAAAACTGAAAGGTCGTCGCACCAATCTTTTCTGCATCCTTTGCCATAGGAAAAAAGCCTTTCGCACAGGAGAGATGACATCCTATATAAAACATGTAATACTCCTATTTCTTTTCATTTTTCACCGGATTCAGGAAATAAACAGCTCCGCGGATCAAACCAACCGACAATACAATCTGTACCAGCAGACTGAGCGGTACCCAATAAGTAACCAGAAATCCATCGGTCCTGCTGCCAAAAAACTGACGGATGGAAAGCATACCAGCACCGCCGGACACCTGATTTCCTAATATTTCCGCAAACGTTGCAACTGGATTCATCAAAAGCAGATAGACCATCGCTCCTGTATCTGCCACCGGTCTCGTTTCACCCATAGGAATGATCATATTATTGATCTGCATCTGGTCAATATTCAAAATGAAAATATTGATCATGTAACTTCCTACCACCAAGAACAGAAGAACTCCGTACGTACAAACATTGGAAAATGTGGAACGTCGAAGACATGATGAAAACAGCATACCAATACTTCCTGCAAACAGTGCAACGGTCATGAAACAGATCAGCAGCAATCCCATATCCATGAAATTCACACTTCCGTAGACAAAACTCAACAGTACGATCGGAAGACTGGAAACTACCAGAATCATCAGCTGATTAAATGCGGACAATAGTTTTCCCAGTACTATATCGGTCGGAGACATTTTTGTCGTAAACAAAAGTTCCAGTGTCTGTCTTTCCCGCTCTCCACTGATGCTGCCGGAAGTCAGTGCCGGCATAATAAACATCAACAGTAAAAATTCCAGAATAGCCACAAACGCATACAACTGAAGGAAACTGGAGTACTGGATGGATGCAGAAATCTTTGCCTGCGCCACCGTTTGATACATATTCAAAAGCACAGCTGCAGCCAGAATCCCGTTGAATGACAGAATGACAAGCGGCATACGGATACTTCTGGATCGTATCGTCTTCTCTCTTTTATAAACCGGATTACTCTTCACTGGTCAGCACCACCTTTTCCGTTTCATGACTAGTAATCTGCATGAAAACACTTTCCAGATCGCCCTGTTCCCGGATAAAACCGTTGACCGGAACACGGGCATCGATCAGTCTTTTCAGCAGCATCGCCTCATCTTCATGATCTCCATGGAAACGAACCGCAATGTCGTCTTCCCGGATCATAATCGATTTGACTGCCGGATCCTCTCTGAGGATTTTAAGTGCATCGTCTCGGTTTCCGCAAACACGAATCAACAATGGGTTGGAATCATGCACCTTCTGTAAAATTTCCCACATACTGCCGGACAGAACGATCTTTCCGGCATCAATGATTCCAATATCAGTACACATCTGCGACAATTCAGAAAGAATGTGGGAACTGATCAGAATGGTCTTTCCCTCTGCACATAATTCCCTTAACGTCTCCTTAAACTCCATGCGTGTTCGCGGATCCATTCCGGAAGTCGGTTCGTCCAAAATCAAGAACTTCGGATCATGGATCATCGCCCTCGCCAGGCAGAGCCTCTGCTTCATACCTCTGGACAAACTATCCACAAACGCATCCTCTTTGTCTTCCAGCTTCATCTGTTCCAGCAATTCCGAACAGCGGTTTCTTGCCACCAGACCGGAATAACCATAGCAGGAAGCAAAAAACTCCATATATTCCCACACCTTCAGGTTATCATACATGCCAAATTCATCGGGAACATATCCAAACAGATCCTTCACCGCTTCACGATTCTTAATAACATCGTTTCCGGCGATCTCCACCGAACCTTCATCCGGTAATAGGAGTCCTGTCATAATTCGGATCGCTGTGGTCTTTCCGGCACCATTCGGTCCGACAAACCCATACAGTGCGCCTTCCTCAATTTCCATATCCAGACCGTTTAACGCCTGGAAGTTTTTAAATTTTTTCTTCAGACCATGTATTTTCAGCATTAATTCTCCCTCCCTGTCACCATCAGATGTGGAAGCAGCAGGCTCATTCCTGTATGATCCATTTCTCCTGCCGTATATTTTACGACCATACTGTTTTGGGAGGACAAATATGGGCGCAGTTCTTCTCCACTGTACTCAGCTTTGGAAAAATCCATACGGTCATATGTTTTCGTGAGATAATTATAAAAGTACATGGATCCATCAAACTGTTTCATATAGTAGTATCTGGAGTCCGCAAAAAAACGATCTGAAACCGGACAGAATGCTACTTTCTCCACCTGAAGATCCGTTCCAAAGAAATATTCTACGGATACCGGCTCTGTGCTGTACATGGTAAGTCCATCGCCATATACCGTTCCGGTTCCGGAATTTACTTCCGGTCTATGTTTTAATCCGCTTCGATAGATCAGACCCTCCTGACCGGAAGAAACATTTAACTTTGCACCATAGAACACAAGTCCACTGGCATTCTGTTCCTTTAGCTCTTCTTCAGACAAAATTCCGCCATTCGGTCCCATTGCAACCAAATAGGCTCCTGACTGGTAATTTCGGAACAGATCATCCATATAGTAAGAATAGAGATTGTTTTTTGCCGATTCGCTCAAATACTGAGTCTCTTCGGCCTCTTCCATTCTTCCGGTAATGCCTGCAGCTGCCACATAAGCCATGCCTACCGGCCATACCTCCATCTCTTCTTCCTTTAATTCCCGCACTTCACCAGGTTTCATATCACCCAGACAATACATGTGACCATACAGAACCACGGCCGCGTCTTCTAACGGGAACGGCATTCCATTGGTCACCAGACCGGAAAGTTTTCCATCTGAATACTGCAGAGTGCCGAGAATCTGACCATTGATCTCTCTGTCTGATTCTTTGGTCATTTTAAAATACCGAGGTTCGAAAGCTCTGGAGTTTTTTGCAAAAATAATCGTTCCTTCCTCAATCGCATGGAGCTCCACAGTTCCCTCTCGTGACTCTTCAAAATTCAACACAGGCTGTTCATCATAACGATTAGAACGGGTTAGCGGTGTCACCTTGTATTCTTTTGGAACTGCCAGCGAAAACGGGCGGCTGTCCGGTGTACGAACATTCACATAAGAAGTTTCCGAAACCCGGCTTCCATCCATGTCCATAATCGATGCCGTCGTTAAAAACTGAGATGTAAATCTGGTTCCTGTACCCAGCAGATAGATCACAACTGCAGTCGCACCGGCAGTGATCACGACAGATGTACTGTAATAACGACTCAGCTCTCGCTTTCGCAGGAACAGATAAAACCCCGGTCCGATCAGAATGACATAAATCACGGTTACGATCGCGTATACCGAAAGATTTGGCAGTTTGTCTGCGCTGCCCGTATTGACTAAGCTGTGTGCGTTCCAATATTCCTGTTCGCTTCCATGAGAACTGTAATAGTAAATATCTGAAATTTTCCCTTCTCCCAGTGCATCTGCAAAGAGCTTAGCCGCATAGGAGGGATTCTTTTCTACAAAATCGGTCAGTTCGCCGAGATCGTAGCAATAGATTCCCACAGTACCGGAACCGTGACTAAACTTGGTAAACAACGGTACCCCGTCACTCTCGGTCACAACCGTGCCGTCTTTTACCTCAATTTCCGCACACAAAAGTCCGATTTCTGCTTCACCCGGTGCATTTTCTGCAAACTCCATGCCAAGGCTGATTCGCTCAAAAGTCACCATTCCGGCACTTTCCATTTTCCATTCATCTGAGAACGCGTCCAATGTATCATTGACCCATGTACCGGTGCCGAAAAGAAGAGTACCTCCGGCTTTCACCCAGTTTGTGATCGCATTTTTCTGTGCTGCTGTCAGTTTCCCTGTATGAAATCGGTTGATGATCAGAACATCCATCAATTCCAGACCGCGTTCATCGGAAGGAAACTCCGTTTCCTCCATCGGAATCAGGACAGAATTTACCATTCCATATTCCATACCGATCCCATCCAGATAACGCAAAGCCTCCGGCTTATCGCTGAGGAGACCTACCACCAGACGTCCCATATCTCTGGATATCTCAAACTTCATGTCTTCCTTCGCAATTTCCTGCCCATCGTCATCGGTAAGGAGTATATGGATACGATTACTCTTTTGTCCCAGTGGCACATAAATCTGCATTTCCTTTGTCTCTGCAGTATTCACCTGCACCGGATACCGATATTCATAGATTTCCTCGCCTTCTTCTGCGCTGTTTTCCAGAGTGCGAACAAGTACTGTTCCTTCAAACGATTCTGATGTCTGCCCATACAGAGCCACCGTAAGAGGAACATGAACACCCATCTTGCCAATTTCGCCATAAATAGAAGAGACCTCCATAGAAACAGGAGGTCCATCCTTTTCTGACGTATAGCCAAAACTGATAAGTCCACAGCCAAAAAGCGCAAGGAACAGCGAGATGAGTATTAAATAGTATCTCTTTCTCATTCTTATCATCCTATCGCTCTGAAATTTTCCCTGTTTACGTCAAAATTAACTTTTAGTTTTACGGTAAATACGGTTCCGTTCAGATCACTGGTCACTGCAATGGTTCCGCCATGCATATCCACAATATTTTTCGCAATGGCAAGTCCCAGACCGGTTCCTCCCGTCGTCGTGGAACGGGATTGTTCCACACGGTAGAACTTGTTAAAGATCAGCGGAAGTTCATCTGCCGGGATCACATAACCATAGTTTGTTACCGAAATCGTAACGATCTCTTCCTCCGCAAATATCTTGACCACAACCTTTTTACCCTCTGCACCATATTTTATCGCATTGTTGATCAGATTGTCAAACAAGCGAGCCAGCAGATTTCCATCGGCCGTGATGGTCTTCGCCGGAACATTACTCACCAGTTCATAGATCAGATCTTTATCCGCAAAGCTTGGATAAAATTCTTCCAGAAGCTGACCAAGCAATTTTACAATATCCACAGTTCCCACATTCATAGACACCTTGCCTACTTTTGTGAATCCAAAGAGATCTTCAATCAGTTTTTCCAAACGTTTCGCCTTTGTGTACACGATCTCGATATACTTTTGCTGCATCTCCGGCGGCAGCGGCACACCCTTTGAGAGCAATTCCAAATATCCGATGATGGAAGTTAACGGAGTTCTCAGGTCATGAGCCACGTTGGTGATCAGCTCGTTTTTTGTTCTCTCCGCCTCGCGCTCTTTATCCATCAGTTCACGGATATCCGCCTCCATCCGGTTCAAATTCGCCGCGATCATCGAAAATTCATCATCACCTAAAACTTCAATTTCCGTATTCAGATCTCCTTCTGAAATATTCTGTACCGCAACGGCAATTTTGCCGATATATTTCAATGATTTTCTCTGTAACAGCAGGAATGTCAGTGAAAAAATCCCAATTCCCAGTATCACATAGAGAATCGTCGTGATCGTGCCCATTCGGAATATTGCTGTTAACGGTGCCAGTCCGCTTCCGGTCTCCGCCAGATAAGTGACCAGCATATCTATGTTCGTAATAAGAAATACCTCGATCAGGCAGGCGATCACCGCACTGTACAAAATATTGACAATGACCTGTGTATAAAAGCTTCTGCCAATATTATTTTTCAATTTTGTAACCTACTCCCCATACGGTTGTGATAATCTTGTTCTGTCTGGTATCTTCCTTCATCTTTCCACGGAGACGACGGATATGTACCATGACCGTATTATTGGCCTCATAAACTTTTTCGTTCCATACCTTTTCAAAAATCTCATCGGTGCTGAACACACGACCCGGATTGGAAGCCAGCAAATATAAGATATCAAACTCGATCGGTGTCAGCTTGATCTCTTCTCCGTATACCACAACTTTATGGTTATCCTTGTTGATGGAAAGTCCTCGAATATTGATCTCGTTCTTTGTCGCCTGTGCCTGATTGCTGTTCGGATTCAGCTGAGTATAACGACGCAACTGGGATTTCACTCGCGCAGTCAGCTCCAATGGATTGAACGGTTTTACCATATAATCATCCGCTCCGGTTCCGAGACCGAGAATCTTATCCAGATCCGTAGACTTCGCACTGACCATAATGATCGGAATATTGTTGGTTTCACGGATCTTCCGGCACATCTCCAGACCGTCCATTCCCGGCATCATAATGTCAAGAAGAACCAGATGCATCTCTTCTTTCTCCAGAAGTTCCAGACCCTCCATTGCATTGTTTGCCTTAAACACTTTATATCCATCGCTGACAAGGTAAATTTCTACCAGGTCGGCGATCTCTTTCTCATCATCCACTACCAGGATATTAACCTGATCCATAAACGCCCTCCTTTATCGTCGCATTTGTACAAAATCATTCTAAATTATGGCTCTCGATCGGAATGAATACCCGAGATCCGCTCACATTATCCATTTTTGCCCGCTCCGCCTTTGCCGCATCGATCGCCAGTTCACAAAGAGCTTTCTGTGATCCCACCGGTGCTTTTCCTCTACGATCCGGTTTCTCATAAGTGCCATCCGGCATCTGTACATGGGCCTTCAGATTATCCTCCAGCTCCAATTCCATATACTGGCGAATTCTTACTTTCAGCTCCGGCTTCAGGACCGGGAACATAATTTCTACACGGCGGTCCAGGTTACGCGGCATCCAGTCCGCACTTCCCATGTAAATCTCCTCGTTGCCGTCATTCTCAAAAATAAAGATTCTCGCATGCTCCAGGAATTCACCCACAATGGAGCGAACCTCAATATTCTCGGAAAGTCCCGGAATTCCCGATTTCAGACAGCAAATGCCGCGAACTACCAGCCGAATCTTCACACCGGCGCAGGATGCACGGTAAAGTGCCATAATGATTTCTTTGTCACAGAGGGAATTCATTTTAGCAACAATGGAAGCCGGACGTCCCTCATTGGCATGTTTTGTCTCCCTCTCAATCAGCTTCAGGAATTTATTTCGCAGCCATAACGGTGCCACTGCCAGCATATGCCAGCCAAGCGGTTCTGAATAACCGGACAGCATATTAAACACGGCGGTTGCATCCTCACCGATCATCGGATGGCAAGTCATAATACCGCAGTCTGTATATAGTTTTGCCGTGGAATCGTTGTAGTTACCGGTTCCCAGATGCACATATCTGCGGATTCCATCTTCCTCTCTGCGAACCACAAGTGTGATCTTGGAATGGGTTTTTAATCCTACAAGACCATAAATCACATGGCATCCCGATTTCTCCAGCATCTTTGCCCAGAGGATGTTATTTTCCTCATCAAATCGGGCTTTTAACTCTACCAGTACAGAAACCTGCTTACCGTTGTCGGCTGCTTCTGCCAGTGCTGCAATGATCGGAGAATTACCGCTGACACGGTACAATGTCTGCTTGATCGCCAGTACATCCGGATCTTTCGCTGCCTTGCGAACGAAATCCACCACCGGTTCAAAGGTCTCATAAGGATGTGTCAGAAGAATATCTCCTTTTCGGATATTGGTAAAGATATCATCGTCATTCATCAGAGCCGGTACCGGCTGCGGAGTATACTTTGGGGTCTTCAAATGATCAAATCCCGGAAAACCATACATCTTCATCAGCACTGTCAGATCCAGAGCGCCCGGAATATGGAAGATATCCTCGTCGTTGACCGCCAGTTCCTTCTTTAATATTTTAAGCAGCC
>JAFSFU010000226.1 GCA_017435025.1 Lachnospiraceae bacterium
GGGATGTTCTCGAAGATGTAATCAAAGAGCATCCGGTTATGTTAAACCGTGCTCCTACACTTCATAGACTTGGTATTCAGGCGTTCGAGCCAATCCTTGTTGAAGGCACGGCGATCAAGCTTCATCCGCTCGTATGTACAGCGTTCAATGCGGACTTCGACGGTGACCAGATGGCTGTACACCTTCCGCTGACAATGGAGGCACAGGCAGAGTGCAGATTCCTGCTTCTGTCCCCGAACAACCTGTTAAAACCGTCTGATGGTGGTCCGGTAGCTGTTCCGTCCCAGGATATGGTTCTCGGTATCTACTATCTGACACAGGAAAGACCTGGCGCTCTTGGTGAAGGCAAGTACTTCAAGAACAAGAACGAGGCAATTCTTGCTTATGAGAACGGTGCAGTAACTCTGCATTCCAGAATCAAAGTAAGAGTGACAAAGACACAGGCAGACGGAACTGAAATTTCAGGCGTTGTTGAGACAACAGTTGGACGTATCCTCTTCAACGAGATTATTCCGCAGGACCTTGGCTTTGTAGACCGTTCCATCCCGGGCAATGAGCTCAAGATGGAAATCGATTTCCTTGTTAAGAAGAAACAGTTAAAACAGATTCTTGAGAAGGTTATCAATACCCACGGTGCAATGCAGACAGCAATCACACTGGATGATATCAAGGCGATCGGTTATAAGTTCTCCACAAGAGCAGCTATGACTGTATCTGTCTCCGATATGACAGTTCCGGCTTCCAAGAAGCAGTTACTTGCTGATGCAGAGGCTACTGTAGACAAGATCGCTAAGAACTTCCGCCGTGGTCTTATCACAGAGGAAGAGCGTTATAAAGAAGTTATTGATGTTTGGAAGAGAACTGACGATCAGCTGACACATGACCTGTTAACAGGCCTGGATAAGTACAACAATATCTTCATGATGGCTGACTCCGGTGCCCGTGGTTCTGATAAGCAGATCAAACAGCTTGCAGGTATGCGTGGTCTTATGGCCGATACAACCGGTCATACGATCGAACTTCCGATCAAGTCCAACTTCCGTGAAGGTCTTGACGTACTTGAGTACTTCATCTCCGCTCACGGTGCTCGTAAGGGTCTGTCCGATACAGCTCTTCGTACAGCCGACTCCGGTTATCTGACAAGACGTCTTGTAGACGTTTCCCAGGATCTTATTATCCGTGAGACAGACTGCTGCGAAGGCAAAGAGATTCCGTTCATGGAGATCACAGGATTCTCCGATGGTAAGGAAATGATCGAGAGCCTGGAAGAGCGTTTAACTGGCAGATATATTGCTGAGACAATCGTAGATCCGGATACCGGTGAAGTGGTTGTTAAAGCTAACCATATGTGTACTCCGAAGCGTGCAGCTGCAGTTGTTAAGGTTCTCAACAAGCTTGGAAGAGATTCTGTTAAGATCCGTACCGTATTAACATGTAAGAGCCACATCGGTGTATGTGCGAAGTGTTATGGTGCGAACATGGCAACAGGCCAGCCGGTACAGGTTGGTGAGGCTGTTGGTATCATCGCAGCTCAGTCTATCGGTGAGCCGGGTACACAGCTTACAATGCGTACATTCCATACCGGTGGTGTTGCCGGCGGCGATATCACACAGGGTCTTCCGCGAGTTGAGGAGCTTTTCGAGGCTAGACGTCCGAAGGGTCTCGCAATCATCGCTGAGTTTGGCGGCGTTGTAACAATCAAAGATACAAAGAAGAAACGTGAAATCATCGTTACTGATCCGGAGACAGGCAACTCCAAGACTTACCTGATCCCGTACGGTTCCAGAATCAAGGCTCTGGATGGTCAGGTTCTTGAGGCTGGTGATGTTCTTACAGAAGGTTCCATCAACCCGCATGACCTCCTGAAAGTTAAGGGTGTTCGTGCAGTACAGGATTACATGCTCCGTGAGGTACAGCGTGTATACCGTCTCCAGGGTGTAGAAATCAACGATAAGCACATCGAGATGATCGTTCACCAGATGCTTAAGAAGATCCGCGTTGAAGAGAGCGGTGACTCTGAGGTATTACCGGGAACATCCATGGACGTTCTCGACTTCAACGAGATGAACGAGGCTCTGATCGCAGAAGGTAAGCAGCCGGCAGAAGGTAAGCAGGTAATGCTCGGTATCACAAAGGCATCCCTTGCTACAGACTCCTTCTTATCCGCAGCATCCTTCCAGGAGACAACAAAGGTTCTTACTGAGGCGGCTATCAACGGTAAAGTTGACCACCTGATCGGTCTGAAAGAGAACGTTCTTATCGGTAAGCTGATTCCGGCTGGTACAGGTATGAAGCGCTATCGCGGTATCAAACTTGGTACAGATGCAGCAGTGGAAGAGGCTGAAGAGATCGTAGAAGATCTGATGATGGAAGATGCTCCGCTCGACGAGGCAGATGAAATCATTTTAAATGAAGACGATATGATGGAGTAATCCAGAAAAATCAAGCATAAATATAACAGCGAGGGAAATGCTTCCCTCGCTGTTGTAGTATGTGAGGAGTTAGAACAAGACAACTGAAATTAGGTAGAAATAACCCCAATTAGAATAAGAATGATTTAGAAAGGGCAATTATGGTTCAATTATTAGCACGCGCTTTTATTAAGGATCATACCAATATCGAAAATTCCGATGTGCGCAGGGCGTACGGTATGCTTTGCAGTATTGTAGGAATTGGCTTGAATGTACTCTTGTTTGCTGGAAAATATCTGGCGGGAGTTCTCAGCGGTTCCATTGCCATTACAGCGGATGCATTCAACAACCTGTCCGATGCTGGCTCGTCGATCATTACATTGATCGGATTTAAGTTTTCCGGAATGAAACCGGATAAAGATCATCCCTTTGGCCATGGCCGGATTGAATACTTGTCCGGACTCGGCGTAGCGATGCTGATCGTATTGATGGGTTTTGAGCTTTTAAAATCATCGGTAGATAAAATTTGCAATCCACAGCCGATCGAAGTCAGTGCACTCCCGGTTGCAATCCTGGTGGTGTCCGTCTGTGTAAAGATGTATATGGCATATTACAACCGTTCGGTGGGAAGGAGGATCAACTCCGAAGCGATGTTAGCCACCGCGACCGACAGCATGAGCGATTCTGTTTCCACAACTGCAGTGTTGTTAGCTATGGTGGCAGCGCAGCTGACCGGATTCAACATCGATGGCTGGTGTGGTGGAATTGTAGCAATTCTGGTACTGTTCGCAGGATATAACGCTGCAAAGGATACCCTGGATCCGCTCCTGGGACAGCCGCCGACCAAAGAATTTGTTGACGAAATTGAAGGTATCGTGATGGCGCATCCGGAAGTGATCGGAATCCACGATCTGGTGGTGCATAACTATGGGCCCGGCAGATGTATGATTTCTCTTCATGGTGAGGTCCCGGGTAATGGAAATATGTTTGAACTGCATGATACGATCGATCTGATCGAAAAGGAACTGAAAGAAAAACTGGGCTGCGACGCAGTCATTCATATGGACCCACTGGAAGTGGACAATGAGAAAGTAGGAGAAATGCGTATGGAACTGGCTTCCAAAATCGAAGCGCAATATCCCGGAGTGACCATTCACGACTTCCGCATGGTCCAGGGACCGTCCCACACCAACCTGATCTTCGATGCCGTGGTGCCTTTCGAGTTTGCATTGAGCAATGAAGAGGTAAAGATCGGAATCGAGAACCTGGTTGAAGAAAACTGGGAGAATTATTTCGCGGTTGTGGTGGTGGAGCAATCGTATGTGTGATTGATATTTCATTGAGTAAATAAAAAATCATCTATAGAAAATCTCTTATTCTGTAAAAACGGCCAACTACCTTCGCTTCCATGCGATTTTATATGCCGGTACGACGATTGCGATAAGTGCGTTTGCAATCTTTGTACCGGCAAAAAACTTTGGAAGCTCAGTCGTTTGGCCTATCATTTACAGGAATAAGAGATTTTCCGTTAGATGGTTTTTTTTATCCTTACTCAATCGAAATATCATAATAAAATATAAGCCGCATGTGTTTATCTATTGGATATTTGATTTAGATGTAAGTTTCTTTTACATTCAGTTGTTGGATTATAAAAATACTGCATTTACTTTATAATCTAACGATTAAATGAAATGATAAAACTTATATCTCCGAGTTAAATATCCACCTCTTCCAACCACCTCGCTGCACAGTGGGCCAGACATGCAGCTCCAATCGGGCACACATCTTCGTTGAAGCGGACTTTGGGATTATGAGCCGGATAGGAACCACGTTCATCTGTGTATCCCGCGGAGAGATATAAGTAAGTGGATGGAATTCGCTCGGCGATCAATGCAAAATCCTCGGCTGCGCTGGCGGTGATGTTTGGTTGGCCGGTGAGATTGGGGATTGAAAGCTCGTTCATGTAACTAACTATTTTCTTTGTCAATTCCGGATTACAGATCAGCGGGGGCACTTCAGATAGCATTTCGATTTCAGCATGGCCTCCATAAAGCTCTGCTGTGCGCGGGACAACTTCCTTTAACCGTCGTACCAGTTTGTCGCGTGCCTCCGGGTTATTGGTTCTGACACTTCCTTCCAGAATCGCGGTATCAGGGATGATATTTGCGGTTGTGCCGGATTCAAAATGTCCGATGGTCAGAGCGCAGGAATGCAGCGGATTGCTTTCGCGGGCGATCAGTTCCTGAAGAACCAGATGCAAATGAACACCAATGGTGATGGGATCGATGGACACATGGGGGTAAGCGCCATGGGCACCTTTCCCATGGATGCGGATGCGAAAGGTGTCGGCTGAGAACATCATGGCATCGCGGTCGTTATACATATAGGTGCCAACGGGAATCTGCCCGGTTGTGACATGAACGGCCAGCGCAGCATTCGGAGCCGGTGCATCGAGGATTCCGTGTTCGATCATATGATGACATCCTTCCAAAGTTTCTTCTGCAGGCTGGAACATAAATTTTATCGTTCCTTTGAGTCGTTCCGCCTGCTCTTTGAGCATTTTTGCTGCAGTCAATAGCATTGCGGCATGAAAGTCATGACCGCAGGTGTGGGCTTCGGTCCCTGTAGGGCAGGCAAAGGGTTCGCCGCTCTCTTCTTCCATCGGGAGTGCGTCCATGTCGGCCCGCAGCAAAATCGTGGGGCCGGAGGTGCCGAGTATTGCTGCCACTCCGTTTCCGCATGGAACCGGATTCAAACCGTATTCCTTTAATTTTTCTATAATATAAGCTTTTGCAACCGGCATATAGAGTCCCGCTTCCGCGTTTTTATGAAAAAAACGTCTGTGTTCGATGGTTTCATTGTTCAATTCTAATGCTCTTTTATAAAAATCCATTCGTGTTTTCCTCCGTAATAATCATATCAGAGATAGTTTGTTCGGAAATTTATATTTTTATTGATACTTTATCTGTATTTTTCTGTGTAATCTTGAATTGTCCTGCCTTTTTCGGTAGAATATGAGTATCATTAGCATGAGGAGGATATCATTTATGAAAAAATGGAAAAAACTTGCATTAACAATCATTCCGGCTACAATGGTTTTTACTATGACCTCTTTTGCGGGCCAGTGGAAGCAGGACCATATTGGCTGGTGGTATCAGAAGGACGACGGATCCTGGTATCAGAGCGGATGGCAGTGGATTGATGGAAACCAGGATGGTTTGGCAGAATGTTATTATTTCGAGGAAAGTGGATATATTACTTTAAACGGAAAAACTGCGGATGGCTATGATGTCAATGGAGATGGCGCCTGGATTGAAAATGGTGCAGTTCAGCGAAAGGCAATGGGCACTGTCAACGGCAACGAGGAAGCGGCCGTTGCGGCGTACTTGCGTGCGCTTGAAAAGAACAATACACTGGATGCCATGGACGTAGACAGCAGCTATGAGATGGCTATGGAAGTGGAAGGAATTACCATGACGGTCGGTATGAATCAAAATCTGCAAATGAGCGGTGTGAGAAGCGGTGACATGAAATATGTGGCATCCGGGACTATGACTATGTTCGGTGCGGAATTCCCAACAACAGTATTCTATACCGATGGATATTACTATATGGATATGCTTGGCATGAAGGTGAAGCAGCCAATGAATCTGGACGAGGCGCTTGAGAGTGCGAAGAGCAATATGAATGGTGTAGAAGTGGACATGGCTCTGATGAGAAATATGAAGCTGACACAAAATGGTGAGAATTATGTGATCAGCTATGATACCGATAATGCATTTTTGAACCATCTGATGGCAGAAACGATGGGTGTGGAAGAAAATGCAGACAGTGTTTCTTCTTATATTATTCATGATTATAACGGTTCGATCACATTAAGCAAGGATGGATATATTAAGGAGCAGAAGCTGTATATGGATATGGATGTGACAAGCACGGCATCGAATGGCGAATCGACGACATCCAACAGCAAAATTGATATGGTTATGACTTACCACAACCCGGGACAGCCGGTAACGGTTGCAATCCCGTCTACAGCAGGATATTCTGACATCACAGAATCCGTATAGTGAGAAACGGAGGTATGATATCTATTATGGAAGAAAAGAAGTTTAACACGCTGGATCCGGAGCAGTATCTGGCAAACAATCCGTTTATGCAGCACAATCATATGTATATCACAGAGATTGGTACAGAGACCAGCGAGATCCGCATGGAAGTTCATCCGGATGGCCTGAACATTATGGGACAGATCCATGGGGGCCTGCTGTATTCTCTTGCGGATGTGGTGACCGGTCTCACTGCACGGGCAGATGGAAGAAAGTATGTGACCCAGAGCGCTCATGTGAATTTCATTGGAAATGTATCGAAAGGAACGGTTATTGCGAAAGGAAACCTCGTGAGACGCGGCCGCTCCATTACGATCGTTCGTGGTGTGGTTACGGATGAAAACGGAAAAATGTTATTGGAAACAACCGTGGATATGTTCTGTCTCGGCGACAAATAAAGCGATTGTTCCCTGAGTGTCCTGGCTGATACAGCCGAAGGGGAGGATTCTTATGGAATATATTTTATTGACCTTGGTCGCCAGCGCCGTCGGCGGATGGCTGTTCTTTAAAATGAAAGTGCCGGGAGGCATTTTGGTGGGAGGTATCGTTGGAACGACGGTTCTTTCATTGACGACCGGTTTGGCTGAGATGCCTTATACGGCTCGACTGATCGCCCAGATCATTGCCGGTGCTTTTATCGGAAGTTCTGTGGATCGGGAAGATTTGAAAAAGATGCGTACGTTGTACAAACCGTTTTTGCTGGTGATCGTATCTCTGGTCGCAGTAAATGTTCTGGCCGGCACATTGGTTTGGAAGGTCAGTCCGCTGGACCATCTGACCGCGTTTATGTGCTGTGTTCCGGGCGGTATGAGTGATACACCGCTGATCGCATCGGAATTGGGGGCACAGATGCCGCCGGTGGTGATCCTGCAGTTTGTCCGTATGGTGATGGGAATTGGTGTGTTTCCGGCAGTGATCCTTTTTGTGACGAGAAGTGAAGGCGATGTGGTCGTTGAAAAGAATGAGACAGAACAGAAGGTAAATAAACAAGTGAGTTCTTATCCGGCGATGGCGGCTGCGCTGATGTTTGCAGGAGTCTGCGGTATCATTGGAAGAAAGCTCGGAGTTCCGTCCGGTGCCCTGGTGTTTGCGATCTTTGCAACACTGGTTCTGAAACTGGCTGGGGTACCTCTGGTATTTTCTAAGGGAATCAAGCGGATCGCACAGGTTCTGAGCGGCGCATATATCGGCTGCTCGGTGGGGATGGATACGTTGTATATGCTGCCGTCCTTGATTCTTCCGGCGATCATCATTGTCGGCATTTATATGATCAACGCGTTTATCACCGGAACATTGATCTCGAAGACATGCGGGATCAGCCGGCGGGAAGGCATGTTGATGGTGACTCCGGCGGGCGCGACGGATATGGCACTGATCTCTTCCGATATCGGAGTTAACAGTCCAAATCTGATCGTTTTGCAGATTGTCCGCATGGTGACGGTCATCTCGGTCTTTCCGAACATGGACCTGCTGATCGTGAACTGGCTGGAGAGATAGCGAAAAAACAAATGTCTTTGTGACACGGAAAAACAGCTGAAAACCAAAATGAGACAACTTGTCCGTGTGTATCATGGGCGGAAAAGCTTGTGTTTTTAAGAAAAAATTGATTTTTTCTCCTTGACAGAGAAAAAAAGAGTGTATATAATAATGGGGCGTGCATGGGGCATGCCCCTATTTCTGTATGCAGAACACGCACAAGGCTGAACAAGCAGCAACCGAACAGTCAATATCACAGGAGGTGAAAAGAATGCCAACATTTAACCAGTTAGTAAGAAAAGGTAGAGAGACAGCAGTTAAAAAATCCACAGCTCCGGCTCTTCAGAAAGGATACAACTCCCTTCACAAGAAAGCTACAAACGTTTCTGCTCCGCAGAAGAGAGGTGTTTGTACAGCTGTTAAGACTGCAACTCCGAAAAAGCCGAACTCTGCTCTTCGTAAAATTGCCAGAGTACGTCTTTCCAACGGTATCGAGGTAACAAGCTACATTCCGGGTGAGGGTCACAACCTTCAGGAGCACTCTGTTGTTCTTATCCGTGGTGGCCGTGTTAAAGACCTTCCGGGTACAAGATACCACATCATCAGAGGTACTCTTGATACAGCAGGCGTAGCTAACAGAAAACAGGCTCGTTCTAAATACGGTGCTAAGAGACCGAAAGTTAAAAAATAATCGATAAAAACGATTAAACACTAATTGGACCACTAACGGGAGTAAAATGGTAGCGGGACAATGCCCCGCAAATTTTAGTGCCGGTGATATTTTGCCTGTAAGGTTGCAGGATATAGATAGAAATCCGAGCGCGAACACATTTTATGGAAACATGTGAGTACCGATGAATTAATCCGATGTAACTGGTCAGGGCCGGTTGAAGGACTTGAACAGTTATAATCCAATAATGATTAAGGAGGGAAGTAACGTGCCACGTAAAGGACATACTCAGAAAAGAGAAGTATTAGCAGATCCGATCTACAACAACAAAGTTGTTACAAAGTTAATCAACAACATCATGTTAGACGGTAAAAGAGGCGTTGCTCAGAAAATTGTTTACGGCGCATTTGAGCAGGTAGCTGCTAAGACAGGTAAAGACGCTGTAGAAGTATTCGAAGAGGCTATGAACAACATCATGCCGGTTCTCGAAGTTAAGGCAAAACGTATCGGCGGTGCAACATATCAGGTACCGATCGAGGTTAAGCCGGAAAGAAGACAGGCTTTAGGTCTTCGCTGGATCACAATGTTTTCCAGAAAGAGATCTGAGAAAACACAGATCGACAGACTTGCAAACGAAATTATGGACGCAGCTAACAACACTGGCGCATCCGTAAAGAGAAAAGAGGAAATGCATAGAATGGCTGAGGCTAATAAGGCATTTGCTCACTACAGATTCTAATAGAAGGAGGACGAATCCTTGGCTGGAAGAGAATATCCGTTAGATAGAACCAGAAATATTGGTATTATGGCTCACATCGATGCTGGTAAAACAACAACAACAGAGCGTATCCTCTATTATACTGGTGTAAACTACAAGATCGGTGATACTCATGAAGGTACTGCTACAATGGACTGGATGGCTCAGGAGCAGGAGAGAGGTATCACAATCACTTCCGCTGCTACAAC
>JAFSFU010000227.1 GCA_017435025.1 Lachnospiraceae bacterium
AGTCCAAAATTCGTGGAAATCTCACTTGCTCCACGATTCATAACAATAATAAGGCCGCTGGAAGCCACCATGGTAAACGGATTAAACTTCGACATCCAGGATACCAGTACCGCAGTAAATCCCTGCCCGCCTGCAATTGTCGTTGTAATGGTGTGATTGATGCCGCCCACCAAAAGAAGCCCTGCCAGACCGCAGATGCCGCCGGAAAGCGCCATGGTACGGATGATAACTTTATTCACCTTGATACCAACGTATTTCGCTGTATTTTCACTCTCACCAACGACGGAAATCTCGTAACCATGCTTGCTGTATTTTAAGTAAATATACATGAACACTGTAATAAGCACTGCCACGATGATGCTTAAGAGATATTTGGATCCCATAACCTGCGGAAGCCATCCCGCATTGGTATTCTGATTGATGATACCAATCTTACCGGAACCTTTGGGCACTTCCCAGCGGATCGTAAAAAACGCCACCAGCTGTGTCGCAATATAGTTCATCATCAAAGTAGAAAGGGTCTCGTTGGTATTCCATTTTGCTTTGAAAAGTGCCGGAATAAGCCCCCAGATCATTCCAGCCGCAATACTGGAAAACACCATACAAAGGATCAGCATTCCATTGGTCATCTTCTCGCTAAGGCAAATCATGCATGCTGCGGATGCAAGACCGCCGATCAACACCTGACCTTCTCCGCCGATATTCCAGAATTTCATCTTAAATGCCGGAGTCAGTGCCAACGCGATCAAAAGCAGAATGGATACATTCTGAAGAGTCACCCAGGTCTTTCTTGTAGATCCGAATGCGCCGGAAAAAATCGATTTAAATACATCTGCCGGATTAATACCTGTTGTAATGGTTGTAACAATCGCGCAGAGTACCAGTGCCAGAACAATAGCAAACAAATGAATCGCCAGATTCTGATACCAGGGGATCGCGCCTCTTTTTACGATATGAAAAAGCGGTTCTTTTTTCTTTTCATTCATGACTTACTGACCTCCTACTCTGGTCATCAGCATTCCGACCTCGTTTTTATTAGTTGTTCTTGCATCCAGAATTCCGCTGACCTGTCCGCCGCACAGAACCATGATACGGTCGCATAACTGCAGCAGCACGTCCAGATCTTCTCCTACGAAGATAACTGCAACTCCCTTTTTCTTCTGTTCATTTACCAGATCATAAATGGTGTAGCTGGAGTTAATATCAAGTCCGCGTACTGCATATGCGGTAAGAAGCACGGTCGGGGCAGATGCAATCTCACGTCCAACCAGAATCTTCTGTACATTTCCTCCGGAAAGTCTCCGGACCGGTGTGGTCAGTCCCGCAGTTGCCACACTCAAACGCTCTACAATGCTCTTTGCCAGCTTTCTTGGAGTCTTACGATCCACAAACGGCGTATGTCCCCGACGGAACGAACGGAGCATCATGTTATCGGTCAGGTCCATATTTCCCACAAGGCCCATGCCCAGTCTGTCCTCCGGAACAAAAGAAAGGGATACGCCCATATC
>JAFSFU010000228.1 GCA_017435025.1 Lachnospiraceae bacterium
GACAGCGGACTTGTAGCGACAATCAAAGGTGGAAAAGACGGTAAGACACTGGCGCTTCGTGCAGATATGGATGCCCTTCTTATTAAAGAGGCAAACGATGTAGATTATGTTTCTGAACATGACGGTCTGATGCATGCATGTGGTCATGATACTCATATGACAATGCTCCTTGGTGCTGCGAAAGTGTTAAACGAGAACAAAGCTGATATCGCAGGCACGATCAAATTAATTTTCCAGACAGATGAAGAGAATGCAAGAGGTGCAGAGCGTTCCATCGCAGAAGGCTGCCTGGAAGGCGTTGATGCGATCTTCGGTACACACATTGGAACCATCATCTCTCCTGAGATTCCGTCCGGTACTGTGATCTGTACACCGGGCTGCTGTATGGCATCCTACGATAAATTTGTAATCAAAGTAAAAGGCTATGGCTGTCATGGTTCCACACCGGAGAAAGGCGTTGACCCGATCAACATCGGTGCTCATATCGTGATCAACCTTCAGGAAGTGATCGCTCGTGAGATCGCAGCTGTAAAACCGGCAGTTCTTACAATTGGTAAATTCCAGGCTGGTGACACATACAACATTATCCCGAACGAAGTTCTTATCGAAGGTACAATCCGTGCGCTGGAAGAGAATGTTCGTCAGGAGCTTGCTAAGAGAATCGGTGAGATCGCAGAAGCAACTGCTAAGACATTCCGCGGTGAAGTTGAGTACGAGATGATCTGGGGTGCTCCGCCGGTTATCAACAACGCAGATATGGCTGCTCTTGCATGCGAATGTGCAAAAGAAGTAGTTGGCGCTGAGAATGTGATCGATCATGTTGATGCTCCGAATATGGGTGGTGAGGACTTTGCTTACTACGCAGCTCAGATTCCGGCAGCGTTCATGTTCTTAAGCTCTTCCAATAAAGAAAAAGGAACAGCTGTTCCGCACCACAACCCGAAATTCAATGTTGACGAGGATGTATTCTGGATGGGTTCCGCTTTATTTGTAAAGATCGCGGAGAAATTCCTCGCATAGTAACTGGAAAGGACTTTTAAAGCATGACACCGTTGTTATTGTTCGGCGCATATGCAGTTGTGCTCTTTGTAGCCATGTATCTGTTCGTATATGTGCCAAATAAAAAGAAACAGAAAAAGATGCAGGAAATGCACAACTCCCTGGTACCGGGTGATGAGGTGATCACCATGGGCGGCATCGTAGGAAGAGTTGTGGAGAAGAATGGCGATTATGTGACATTGTGTATCGATGAAGAAAAGCAGGTCAACATGCAGGTTGTAATTTACGCCGTGAGCCAGGTAAAAGGAAAGAATGCATAAATTTCGCGGCCGTTTACGATTTTTGTAGACGGCCGTTTTTGCAAATGAATTGGGTAAGAAAGGATGATATCACTCATGTGGGAGAAGTGTAAGGATATTCAGCAGGAGCTTGTAACGATCCGCCGTGATCTGCATAAGATTCCGGAATTTGGAAGCTGCCTTCCGAAGTCGAAGGCATATATTGTTGCGAAATTAGAAGAAATGGGAATTCCGTATGTGGAAAACCAGGGCGACAGCGGTGTGATCGCGACGATCAAAGGTGGAAAAGAGGGCAAGACGATCGCGTTCCGCGCAGATTTTGATGCGTTAAAGATTAAAGAGACCAATGATGTGGATTACGTTTCTGAGCATGAGGGCCTTATGCATGCATGTGGCCATGATGCCCATGCGACCATGCTCCTTGGTGCGGCGAAGGTTCTCAATGAGAATAAAGAACATCTGGCAGGCACTGTGAAACTGATTTTCCAGGCCGATGAAGAGAATTCCACCGGTGCATTATGTGCGATTAAAGAAGGATGTCTCGATGGAGTGGATGCGATTTTTGGCACCCATATTGGTTCCATTATTTCCAGAGACATTCCGGCAGGTAAAGTGATCATCACTCCTGGTCGTGTGATGGCATCCAATGACAAGTTTGTGATCCGTGTCAAGGGATATGGCTGTCACGGTTCCACACCGGAAAAGGGTGTTGATCCGATCAATATTGGTGCTCATATTGTCTTGAATCTTCAGGAAGTGATCACCCGCGAGATCGCAGCGGTGAGACCGTGTGTCATGACTGTTGGCATGTTCCAGGCGGGTGACACTTACAATATTATTCCGTCCGAGGCATACATTGAAGGCACGATGCGTACTCTTGAGGAAGAAGTGCGCCAGGAACTGGCAAAGCGAATCTGTGAGATTGCGAAGGCGACAGCACAGACATTCCGTGCAGATGCGGAGTGCGAGATCGTATGGGGTGTACCGCCGGTGGTAAATCATGCGGATATGGCAGAGCTGGCTCGTCAGTGTGCAGTGGAAGTGGTTGGAAAAGACATGGTCATCGACCATGTGGAATACCCGAATATGGGCAGTGAGGACTTTTCTTACTATGTGGAGAAGATTCCGGGCGCGTTCATGTTCTTAAGTTCCGCAAATCCGGAGAAGGGAACCGATGTGCCGCATCACAATACCAAGTTTAACATCGATGAGGATGTGCTCTGGACCGGATCAGCACTGTTCGTGAAGATTGCGGAGAAGTTCTTGGGAGAATTCTAATGAAGAAAAGAGGGGATCGCAGTGAATATACTGTGATTCCCTTTCATGTAAGATTGAATTCATACCAAAGGATTTATAGGAGAGACAGAACAATGAAGAACGATATGAGCAATGGACAAAAACGCCTCGCAGCAATCTTTCTCGCCATTATGGGTGTTGTTGGCACGATCATGGCGATGAAGGACCGACAGGCGATGATTGATGCCGGTGTGATTGAGGTGACAGAGCGTCATGTTGATGTACAGGAGACATCAAATTAGCAGCAAAAGTGCAGAGGGATTCTGAGTCTTTCTATCATTATAAACGGGATACCACCGAGATGAATTATGGTCATAGACTGCCTGTAGACTTGACATATTTTCACGATTGTGATAAATTATGAAACAGTTCAAATACTTTGATAAGGAATAGTAGAAAGTGAAAGAGATACAGAGAGCTGCCGGTTGGTGCGAGGCAGATTTTGGAAGCTTTTGAACTCGCCTTTGAGTAGCATGCTGAAGGAGATTTGTCTGTGTAGGCAGAGCCGGTCCGACCGTTAACAGGATAAGAGCGCATACAGAATACAGAATCGCAAATGCGGTTTCGTGTGTATGAAATAGAGTGGTACCGCGTGAGTCTTAAGCCCCCACGTCTCTATATTTAGGATAGAGATGGGGGCTTTTTTATTCTATTAAAACAGGAGGAATAGTCATGGCACATTACAATCATACAGCCATTGAAAAGAAATGGCGTGCGAACTGGGAAAAGAACCCGGTCAATGTGAATGATGGCAAGAAGGAAAAGTATTACTGCCTGGATATGTTCCCGTATCCGTCCGGCAGCGGTCTTCATGTAGGTCACTGGAGAGGTTATGTAATCTCTGACGTATGGAGCCGTTATCAGTTATTAAAAGGTAAATATGTAATCCACCCGATGGGATGGGATGCATTCGGTCTTCCGGCTGAGAACTACGCAATTAAGATGGGAGTACATCCGGCTAAATCCACAGCAGAGAACGTTGCAAACATCAAACGTCAGATCAACGAGATCGCAGCTCTCTATGACTGGGATATGGAAGTAAACACAACAGATCCGAACTTCTACAAGTGGACACAGTGGATCTTCGTTCAGATGTTTAAGAAGGGCCTTGCTTATGAGAAGGAATTCCCGATCAACTGGTGCCCGTCCTGTAAAACAGGTCTTGCAAACGAAGAGGTTGTAAACGGTGAATGTGAGCGCTGCGGTACACCGGTTACAAAGAAGAATCTTCGTCAGTGGATGTTAAAGATCACAGCCTATGCTGACAGACTGTTAAATGACCTGGATAAGCTTGACTGGCCGGAAAAGGTTAAAAAGATGCAGGCTGAGTGGATTGGTAAGTCCTACGGTGCGGAAGTTCAGTTCCCGGTAGAAGGCAGAGACGAAAAGATCACTGTTTATACAACAAGACCGGATACACTTCACGGTGCAACTTTCATGGTTCTTGCTCCGGAGCATGCTCTGGCGAAATCCCTTGCGACAGATGAGACTAGAGAAGCAGTAGAGAAGTACATCTTTGACTCCTCCATGCGTTCCAACGTTGACCGTCTTCAGGGCAAGGAGAAGACCGGTGTATTCACAGGTTCTTATGCGATCAACCCGTTAAACGGCGCAAAGACTCCGATCTGGCTGTCTGACTATGTTCTTGCAGACTACGGTACAGGTGCGATCATGTGCGTACCGGCCCATGACGACCGCGACTTTGAATTCGCTAAGAAGTTTAATATTCCGATCATTCAGGTTATCGCAAAAGATGGCGTTGAGATCGAAAATATGACAGAGGCATATACAGAAGCAAGCGGTACCATGATCAATTCCGGCGAGTGGAATGGTATGGAATCCGCAGTTCTCAAGAAAGAAGCTCCGATGATGATCGAAGAGATGGGTATCGGTAAGAAGACTGAGAACTTCAAGCTTCGTGACTGGGTATTCTCCCGTCAGAGATATTGGGGTGAGCCGATCCCGATCATCCACTGCCCGAATTGCGGCAATGTTCCGGTTCCGGAAGATCAGCTTCCGTTAACACTTCCGGAGGTTGAGAGCTACCAGCCGACAGGTACCGGTGAATCTCCGCTTGCAGCAATCGATGAGTGGGTAAATACAACATGTCCGTGTTGTGGCGCTCCGGCTAAACGTGAGACAAATACAATGCCGCAGTGGGCTGGTTCCTCTTGGTATTTCTTACGTTATGTAGATGCGAAGAACAACGAAGAGCTGGTTTCCAAAGAAAAGGCAGAGAAGTATTTACCGGTTGATATGTACATCGGCGGCGTTGAGCATGCGGTGCTTCACCTCCTTTACTCCAGATTCTACACCAAGTTCTTATATGATATCGGTGTTGTTGATTTCGATGAACCGTTCAAGAAACTGTTCAACCAGGGCATGATCACCGGTAAGAACGGTATCAAGATGAGTAAGTCCAAAGGAAATGTTGTTTCCCCGGATGATCTGGTAAGAGATTACGGCTGTGATGCCCTCAGAATGTACGAGCTTTTCGTTGGTCCGCCGGAGTTAGACGCAGAGTGGGATGACAGAGGTATCGAGGGTGTTGCAAGATTCCTGAACCGTTTCTATAATCTGGTTATGGACAGCAAGGACAAAGATATCGAAGCAACAAAAGAGATGATCAAGCTTCGCAACAAGCTTGTTTATGATATCGAGACACGATTTGACCAGTTCGGTCTTAACACGGTTATCGCAGGTTTCATGGAGTACAACAACAAGTTCATCGACCTGGCTAAGAAGACAGGCGGCATTGACAAGGAGACATTAAAGACATTTGTTACTTTAATTGCTCCGTTTGCTCCGCACATCGGTGAAGAACTCTGGGAGGAGCTTGGCGGTACAGACAGCGTATTCCATTCTACATGGCCGACATACGATGAGGCTGCTATGAAGGATGATGAGATTGAAATCGCAGTACAGATCAACGGTAAGACAAAGACTGTTATTATGGTACCGGCAGAAATCTCCAAGGAAGACGCGATCGAGGCAGGTAAAGCTGCACTCGGCAATAAGCTGACAGGCAACATCATCAAGGAAATCTATGTTCCGAAGAAGATTGTAAATATCGTTGCAAAATAGTATTCATTTGGCCCCGAAGGCATCTGCTTTTGGGGCCTTTTTCTGCCTTGTTTTAATTGATGCATTCTGCGAAGCCTAGCGGACATTGATGCGTTTCAGAGCGGACGCTTTGCGGAGCAAAACGGACGCTCCAAAACGCTAAGATATCAGCTTAACCTCGCGGTTGAATCACTACTGTATAGTGCTTTGTAGCACGTTTTAATATCGAGTTTGCTGAGACTTCATCGTTCAGGATCATCGATGCCCAGCTGTTTGGTTCTCTTTGAGAGCACACGATGGTGCTCCTGGATAATTCACTCCGTTTTTCCAGAATCTCAAAAAGGACTTTGATCTCACGTTCATCCGTGATTGTATGTAGCAGAAAATCATCCAGGATCAGCAGATCCAGTTTCATGAAGAAGCGGACTTTTTTCTGATACTTTGCATAATTCGTTTGTTTTAAGGCTACCAGCGTTTCCAGGAATTCCTCGCAGTGGTGATAGCTGGTCCTGTATTTCAGACATGCCTGAATGCCAAGAGCCTTGGCAAGATAAGATTTTCCGCTATCAGACGGACCCAGGATACAAACATTCAAACCGTCCTTCACAAAGTCCAGTGAAGCCAGTGTGGATGTTATGTCATTTGGTAAATAGCTCCGTTCTGACGAGTCGCGGCATTTATCCAGTGATTGTGGACCTCCGGATAAATGTGCCCGTTTCAGACGATTCTGAAACTTCTGGGATGTTTTTGCCTGGTATTCCGGTTCAATCAACTGTTCCAGCAATGCGACCCTGTCAAGTGTATCGAAATCTTTTGAACGGAATGAGGAATCAAGAGATGCTACCATGCTTGGAAGCTGAAGTTCATTCAGTTGGTCGGACAGCTCACGGATCCGTTGGTGTTTAGTCATTTTCAGCGTCCTCCTTTCCTGCAAGTTTCATGCTCTTCGAAAGAAGACGTTCTATGTCTCCGGCGTGCGGATTCATGACAAAGGCACCTTTATTGCGTTCTTCGTTCAATTTTGTATTAAAACCGGCTGTCCCGATCTCATCAGCGACTGCAGCGATCGAGTTCTTAATAAAAGAATAGGACATATGGTTTGTCTCGACTGCGATCTTACAACAGTCTTCCAGAGCCAGTTTGCTGTACTTTTTCGTAAAGTTCAGAATACCCAGACAGAGACGGTAGGTTTGAACCTCATGTTCACGGCTTTTCAAAACGGTCTGAATGACTTTTACCGTATTCGGTCCAACCGTCATTGCCTTTTTGATAAAGTACGTCGCATTCCACTCGGACATCTGTTTATAAGAATCCGGAAGATGGTTTGGAACGGTCAACCATTCTCCACGGTGGGAAGCTCTTCTCCAGCTGGCGACCAGCTCTCCCTTTAAAGAATAAATGTTTACGGTATCCGCAGACGCTGTGATCATAACGCTTTTATGCAGATATGCCTTATCAACACTGTAATAAGCATTATCAAAGCGCACATGGAAATCGCCGGAAACCTTTGCGGTTCGTCTCTCCAGATACTGGTAAGGCTCAGATGGAAGAGGCATCAGTTCATGACGTTCCTCCTCCCAGAGGTCGTATCTGCTGATATCTTTCTTTTTGAAGTTTTCATGATTCAGGGCATCTACTTTCTTAAGAAGATCCCGGTTGAACTGCTCAAGGCTGAAATAACGGTGTTCTTCCAGATCATGGAAGAGACCTTTTTCCAGGATACCAACAGCATTTTCAACGCTGCTCTTATATTTAGGTTTCCGTACCTTTGCCGGCAGGATAACAGTGTGATTGTGTTCTGCCCATTCGGCATAGTCTTTATTAAGATCCGGATCGATACAGTCTTTATTGGCGATCACAGCCTGTTTGCAGTTATCACAGACCACAATGGCCGGAACACCTCCAAAGTAATTAAGGGCATGATTATTTACCTTGATCCATTGTGACTCTGCCAGAGAGGTCATCCCTTCTGCATAAATGTACTGAGAGTAAGGGAGAACGGCTACAAATACAATGATCTTGGTATTTTCACCGGTAAGTTTATCTGTAAGTTCAAAGGTTTTGCCTGCAAAATCAACTTCCATCTTTTGGCCGGCTACAGCCTGGATATGGATCGTTTCGTAGTTGTCTTCGCACCACTTGGAATAAAGATCACAAAACTGACGGTACTGGTATGGCTTCGTTTCTTTGGCATCACAGTCCTTTTTATACCGATTCCAAAGATAAACCAGAGTCATGTTTTTGCGGTCGTTCATCTGCCTGAACACCCATTCATAATCCGGCTGTTCGTACTCTGAAGACCGACTGTTACTTCCCGGAGCATGTCCATACACAAGCTCCGCGATAGCATAATTCGTAATTCCTTCCGGGAGAGGATACGAAAGCTTATCACACTTTTCAAAAGCACGGATGAAGTCATTGACTCCAGACCGGCTTGCACCGAATTCCTCAGCCAGCTCCCGGAAACTGAGGTTGAGCGCATAGCGCTTGATAATGATGTTTTTGTAATCTAACATACATCATCCTCCTGTAAATGATAGATTCGCCATCTTTCGATGGCTGTCATCATTATAGAGGACAATGTATGGTTAACTATAGTTTAAGCAGTCCGCTCGCTCCGCAACGCGTCCGTTTTGCTCCGCAAAACAGTCTGTTGGAGTCCGCAGAATGCAATTTGGTTGCAAAATGGTTTTTCAAGTGCGAAAAATGGCCATTTTTTAGCATTTATAAGGAAAAAATACACCCTAGATTGTATAAAAATTAACGAAGATTTGCAGTTTATAAAAAATTTATAATTTAATTTCTGAAATATTTTTATTTAGAAATCAGCAAAACGCCCCATTTGAAATCCTTTCAAA
>JAFSFU010000229.1 GCA_017435025.1 Lachnospiraceae bacterium
AAGAAGAAGATCAACCCACAATAATTGTGGACGAACCTGTGGATTTGATGTTAAAAAGCTGTGGATAAATAAAATCCAAATTCTTCATTTTTTAGCCTGTGGATAAACCTGAAGTTATTCAGAAGAATTATGAAGGTTACCCACAAACCTTTTCACATATGAAACCCCTTTTGTTTACTGGGAAAATGAGGCTTATTCACAAATTCACACTGCCTACTACTAATACGACGGAAATCTTTTATATATTTATATATTTGGACCGTTCACCAACCAGAAAGGAAGTTATCAACAGTTATGAAACTTACATTTCAGAAAGCTGCTCTTTTAAACGGAATCAATATTGTTTTAAAAGCGGTTCCATCCAAAACAACCATGCCTATTTTAGAGTGCATTTTAATCGATGCTTCCACAAATGAGATCAAACTGACCGGCAATGATATGGAACTTGGCATCGAAACCAAAGTGGAAGGTGAAATTTTAGAGAAAGGTAAGATTGCTCTGGATGCAAAATTATTCTCTGAAATCATTCGTAAAATGGCTGATTCCGATGCAATCGTGACCATTGAATCCGATGATAAATTTAATACTGTAATTTCCTGTGAGAATTCTGTATTCAGAATCCAGGGAAAAGACGGAGAGGAATTTTCCTATCTTCCATACATTGAAAAAAATAACTACATCTGTCTGTCCCAGTTTTCATTAAAAGAAATCATTCGTCAGACAATCTTTTCTATTTCTGTAAATGACAGTAACAAGATGATGACTGGTGAATTATTTGAAGTAAAAGGAGATTCTTTAAGAGTTGTATCTCTGGATGGACATCGTATGGCTATCCGAAAAGTTGCGCTTAAGGATGTTTATGAGAATACAAAAGTAATCGTTCCGGGAAAAACTTTGAATGAGATCAGTAAAATTCTGACCGGTGACAATGAAAAAGAAGTTCTTATTTTCTTTGGCGCAAACCATATTTTATTTGAGTTTGATGATACAATCGTAATCTCTCGCCTGATCGAGGGTGATTATTTTAAAGTTGACCAGATGCTTTCCAATGATTATGCAACAAAAGTAGTTGTAAATAGAAAAGAATTTATGGATTGTATCGAGAGAGCAAGCATCTTGATCCGCGAAAATGATAAAAAACCGATCATTTTAAATATCGAAGAGGCAAGAATGTCTCTCCGTTTAAATTCCAGCTTTGGTACTATGAATGCAGAAATTCTGATCCATAAGACAGGACAGGATCTGATGATCGGATTTAATCCGAAATTCCTGATCGATGCTCTTCGCATTATTGATGATGAAGAAGTAACACTCTACATGATGAATGCAAAATCTCCATGTTTCATCAAAGATGAGAACGAAAGTTATATTTACCTGATTCTTCCGGTCAACTTCAATGCAGCTGCAATCTAAATACGGTTATCAGGTATCAAACAAAACAACACATTCCCCTAGAGGGTATTAAAAAGAAAATCATAAGAGATTTATTTTATAACAGAGGGAAATTATGGAAACAATTCATATCAAAGATGATTTTATCAAATTAGGTCAGGCTCTGAAACTTGCCGGTCTGGTAGACTCCGGTGTGGATGCAAAATTTGTGATCCAGGATGGACTTGTAAAGGTAAATGGAAAAGTGGAAGTTCAGAGAGGAAAAAAACTGGTTCAGGGAGATGTTGTATCTTACAACGGCAGAGAATTTAAAGTAGATTAAATAGTAAGGCATAATTTTATGTTCATTGAATCAATCGAGCTTTTGAATTACAGAAATTATGAGGATTTACATATGGATTTTCATGAAGGTACCAATGTACTTTATGGAGATAATGCGCAGGGAAAGACCAATATCCTGGAAGCCATCTATGTATGCAGCACAACAAAATCTCATAAGGGAAGTAAGGATAAAGAAATTGTAAAATTCGGAGAAGATGAATCTCATATCAAAATGATGGTCCGCCGGGATGGTGTTCCATATCGCATTGATATGCATTTAAAAAAGAATAAGGCAAAAGGTGTGGCAGTCAATGGGCTTCCGATCAAAAAGGCCAGTGAATTATTCGGAATCGTGAATGTGATTTTCTTCTCACCGGAGGATCTGAATATAATCAAGAATGGGCCTGCAGAGAGAAGAAGATTCATTGACTTAGAGTTATGTCAATTAAATAAATTGTATGTATATAACCTGGTGCAGTACAACAAAGTTGTGGTTCAGAGAAATAAGCTGTTAAAGGAAATGGATTTTCATTCTTCTCTGAAAGATACGTTGGAAATATGGGATTCACAATTGATCAGTTATGGAAAAGAGCTGATTCGGCTACGAACGGATTTCATCAAAGAAGTGAACGAACTGATCCATGACATTCATTTTCATCTTTCCGGTGAAAAAGAAGAATTGGTGATCCAATATGAGCCAAATGTTACAATCGATGAATTTGAAGATGCATTAATGCGGAATCAGCATCAGGAACTGAAACAAAAAATGACATTAACAGGGCCGCACAGGGATGATCTGAATTTTTTGGTCAATGGAACAGATATCCGAAAATTTGGATCCCAGGGTCAGCAGAGAACGGCTGCCCTTTCTTTGAAGTTGGCAGAAATAGAATTAGTAAAAAAGACAGTAAAAGATTATCCGATTTTGCTTTTGGATGACGTACTGTCGGAACTTGACAGTAAACGACAGGAGCATTTGTTATCGGAAATCAATCATATTCAGACTTTGATCACATGTACGGGTCTGGATGAGTTTGTAAGCAGTAAATTTCAGATGGATAAGATATTTAAGATTGTTGAAGGAACTGTCGAAAGTGAAGAGTTTGGCAGAAATTAAAGGAGGAACTTCATGAGCACTGAATACGGAGCAGATCAAATTCAGATTTTGGAAGGACTGGAAGCCGTAAGAAAAAGACCAGGTATGTATATTGGAAGCACTTCTGCGCGCGGACTTCATCATCTCGTATATGAAATCGTAGATAACTCAGTGGATGAAGCTCTTGCAGGATATTGTAAGTCCATCGATGTTCAGATCAATGCTGATAATTCCATTACAGTCAAGGACGACGGTCGTGGTATTCCGGTAGATATTCAGAAGAAAGCAGGAATCCCGGCTGTTGAAGTTGTGTTTACGATCTTACATGCCGGCGGTAAATTCGGCGGTGGAGGATATAAAGTGTCAGGCGGACTTCATGGTGTAGGTGCGTCTGTTGTAAATGCACTTTCTGAGTGGCTGGAAGTGGAAGTTCGTACAGGCGGTAAAATTTACAACCAGCGTTATGAGCGCGGTAAAACCATGTATCCATTGAAAGTAATCGGCACTTGCCCGGAGGAGGAACATGGCACAACAGTCCGTTTCCTGCCGGATAAGGAAATTTTTGAAGAAACTGTCTATGATTTTGATACTTTAAAGATCAGACTTCGCGAGACAGCATTTCTTACCAAAGGTCTGAAGATTACTTTAAGAGACGACAGAGAAGATAAAAAAGAAAAGACCTTCCACTATGAAGGCGGTATTAAGGAATTTGTAACCTACTTAAACCGCATCAATGCAGCTCTCTATGAGCAGGTAATTTACTGTGAAGGTTTGAAAGATGGTGTTGCAGTGGAAGTAGCCATGCAGCACAACGACTCTTATACAGAAAATATTTACAGCTTTGTAAATAACATCAATACTCCGGAAGGTGGAACCCATTTAACCGGTTTTAAGAATGCACTGACAAAGACATTAAATGATTACGGAAGAAAAAATAAGATTTTAAAGGACAGCGAACCTGCATTGTCCGGCGAAGATATCCGAGAAGGTATTACCGTTATCATTAGTGTAAAGATCAGTGAACCGCAGTTTGAAGGTCAGACAAAACAGAAACTTGGAAACAGTGAAGCGCGAGGTGCTGTGGACAGCGTAGTAAGTG
>JAFSFU010000025.1 GCA_017435025.1 Lachnospiraceae bacterium
GTAAGACAGTACCGCATACTGTGGCCGAACCACGTCCAGGAAGTCCTGACCGGATGACGTTGCAGATCCGTGATGCCCAGCCTTCAACACGGTTATCGGTTTCAAATTCTTTTCCCGGATCATGTGTTTCTCTGCCTCCATCCCTGCATCACCGGTAAGAAGCATCCGAAAATCTCCCTGCTCAATCTGCATAACCAAAGAATTTTCATTTCGGTCATATCCTTCACCACTGATCGGATTCAAACACACAATTTCTGTTTTATCTCCCAGCAAACCATCCAGTCTATCTCCGCATTTCTTTAAACTCACCGAAATTCCCTGCGTCTTCGCCATCCGGATCAGCTCGTTTTCAGCCTCGTCAATCCTTCCATCGTCCGGCAGTATCATATGTTCTATTGAAATCCCACAATCCGAATGTTCCATCAGATAACGAATTCCGCTAACATGGTCCTGATCCACATGACTAACTACCACGGTATCAATAACTGTGACCCCATGATATTTTAAAAATGGAATCAAACAGTCTTCTCCGATGTTTTTTTCCAGACTGCTTCCGCAATCCACCAACATATTTTTTCCTGATTCTTCTATATAAATACCATCTCCCTGTCCAACATCCAAAAATGTCACATTTAACCCGCTCCGCGGAACCGGAGCCAGAAACAGGAATCCAGCCAGAGTCATCACAATCCATACATTTTTTCTCCGAACCGACAAACAAATTGCCATCACCAGGATGAAATAAAATGCGATCACCTCAAGCACAGACGGACATCCGAATACTATATTGGACCCAGGAACTCTCTGTATCCATACACAACAATTACGATATAATTCCAAAATATAATGTGCTGCACCAAGGCAGTGTTTTCCTGCCGGAAGATAAAAAAACGATACAAACAGGGCAAGTAAACCGGAGATCAACACGTAAGCCATCAACGGTATCACTATCAAATTTAAGATAATACTGTACGGAGGAAATTCATAGGAATGGAAAAGAATCACAGGAATTGTTACGACTTGAATAGATGCACTGATAAGAACATCCTTTTTTCTCCCAGTCCATTTCCAACATTTCGCCAGATACTCTCCCGGAAAGAAAATTGCCTCCACCGCTAAAAAGGACAGCTGAAAAGATGCCTGCGTAATCAAAAACGGATGCATGACCAAAAGAAACATGGCAGGGACACACATGGCCGAGGGCAGGTCATAAGTTCTTCCAAATACCCCGGCCAAAAAAGAAATCCCCATCATAGCAACCGCACGGGCAACGGATGCTCCAAAGCCGGCAATGGTCCCATATACGAACAGACATGAGAATGCCACCGCTCCGGCGCCAAAATATCCCCAACCTGCCATTCTTAATATCCGCCACAGCCCCATTCCTATAACAGAGATATGCAAACCGCTGACAGCTAGTATGTGTGCGATTCCGTTGACCCGATAAACCTCATAAATATCTTCATCCAATTCTGATTTGTTCCCTAATAAGACCGCAGTCAAAATGCCGCAGTCCGAAGTTTCCGCAATTCGCTTTATTTGATCTGAACAACTCAGGCGAAAACAACGCAGTTCTTCCCGAATCCACAGATATCCCGAAGATATGATATCCACGGATTCTCCTTGAAAAATCCCTGCAATTCCCTTTGCAAGACAGTATTTGCGAAAATCAAATTGTCCGGGATTTCCGGCTCTTTCCGGAATTTCTGCGGTTCCTGACACGCTAATTTTCATTCCCAGCTTCAAATACTCCGCATGATCCAGATAGCAATATATGCGTCGAACTTCCTTTCCATCCACAAGGCAATGCTTCAAAATCAGGCGATATCCATAATCAGTTTCTGATATCTCCTCGATCACACCAGCCACATCTGCCTGTTCTTCTATTTCTGCAAGAATCGCCTGTTCCTCTTCAAACAGGAACTCCTCCCATTCCATTCTCGCCACACCGATTGTCAATCCAACAAACACTAAAAGGGCCGGCACCGCGTACTTGTCCTTCCACATGCCCCAATTGTCAGCCAATTTTGCGCATGCCAAGACAAGCAGCAAAGCTGCCAGCCCAAAACACTCCTCTTTACCTGTCATCCATAGGGCCATCGTCTCTCCAAGTACCAATCCCCCTGTCAGATACAGCAAAGGTCTATTAATTTGTCTTTCCTCCCTCTATGTGCTCGTAATTTCGTTCAAAAATCGTATTGAGCGGAATCAGATCACGAAATACCGCGTCTTCCGATCCATTAATACGAATCTGTACACGGCTCACCGTAGAAAGTTCGGTTAATGAGTTTACAATCGAGTAAATCGGAACGTACTCCCGCACTTCCAGCGCATTGTTCAGGAACGAAGTATCAAAATTGATCGAACATACCGAATCGTTAACCGATACGTTTAACAGCTTCACTTCCTTTGGAATCACTGCGTAGGAGCCCGAGGTCTGCGGTCCCTCGATCAGCTGCTCTACAATCAGCTTCTCCACCGAAGTATTGCTGCTTCGCATAACCTCACGTTTCTCAGCCACCAGCGAATCTCCGGTCTCATTGGCAAAGTACAAGGTCATCTCTGTGCGCTCAAAGGAGTTTACATCTCGAATACTGTCCACAAAATCCGATGCAGAAAGCATACCAACCGGATTTCCGGCTCCATCTGTGATCGGCTGATCCGCACAGTAAATAGTCAGATAATCGATCCCCTCAATCTGGGTCAAAGTTTTTGTCAAAGCCGCGCGACACAAAATCTCCCGCACGGAGTTCATCAGCATATAGTTGGCATCTGCATACAGGTGAAGGACCTGATTCTCGATCCGATAGGTCATTTTTTCAACCTGGGACGGCATTGCCGTCTGGCAATCCAGTTCTGCAGGCACGGTATTTAGCTGAGACAGAAACTCCTGCACCAAAGCCTCTTTATCCGTCGTTTCGGTTTCATATTCACTGCCAACCAGCTGATTGCCGGCGGCATTCAGATAATAAACGATATATCCGGAGTTATCCCCGGCAATTTTTTCTCCCCTGTCACAACCCGTGCATATCATCACGAGCAGAATCGGGAGAACCAACGCCATAAACTTAAAATAACGTTTCATCTTCTCCCTCCTTCTATGAAATGTAGATCAGCGGAATGCGAACCATAAATACAGTTCCTTCACCCTCTGTGCTCTCCACACGAATCGCACCGTGGTGCATAAGAATGACGCTCTTTGTAATGGCAAGACCAAGACCGGTACCTCCGGTCTCCCTGGATCTGGCCTTATCTACACGATAAAATCTCTCAAATACACGGTCCTTAAATTCCTCAGGAATACCGATACCGGAATCAGCAACCTTCAAATAGAAGAATTTGTGATCCGCATCCAGCGTCACACGAACCCAGCCGTCTTCTTTATTATATTTGATCGCATTTTCTACCAGATTGTTGATAGCCAGAGACAGCTTCACGGAATCAATGTCGGCGGTCACTTCTCGCATGCTCTCAAAAATCAGCTCAATGTTACGCTTTCTCGCAATTGGACGAAGCCTCTTCAGTACCATCTCAATCAGACTGTTCACATTGGCCTGAGCGATGCTCTTCTCTGGTGCTCCCTTATCCATACGCACCAGGGTCAAAAGATCATCAATGATCGTACTTTCACGGTCAATCTCTTCTGAAATATCCGACATAAATTCCTTATAAAGTTCCTGCGGCACGTCGTCCATACTCATCAGCGAATCTGCCAGTACACGAATCGACGTGATCGGAGTCTTCAATTCGTGAGACACATTTGACACGAATTCCTGACGGGACTGTTCCACAGAACGGATTGTCTGGAGCATACGGTTCAATGCACGGGAAATACGTTTTGTCTCACTATACGTCTCCTGAGCAATGTCCTCGTCCAGATTTCCTTCCGCCAGTCGGTTGATTGAAGCAACGACCGAGTCAAATGGCCGAAAACAGATATGCACCACGGCCCATGCCAGAATCAGAACTACCACGAACATCATAACCTGAAAAAGGGTTGCTTTTTCGTTCAGACTCTCTTCCAGTGTATACAAACTTTCCGTCGATGCCGTTACCAGCATCACTCCGGCCGTTTTTGGTGTCTCACCATTCTCCGTTGCCTTAATATTTTCAACGATCGGGATTGCCAACACCGCATAATGCTTCTCTGTATTATATTTGCTGGTGCTTTCACCCTGGAAACAGCGTATCGTTTCCTCGGAAATACAGATTTTTCCTTCCGACAGCGCGAACGTATCTTTTATGATCCGAAACCCGGAATTTACGATAATGATTCGTCCGTTGAAGATATCCGCTAACATGGATAACTCCGCATCAATTCCGGAGTTATCGACCATGGAATTCGTAAGATAACCGTTTCTTGTCATCTTATTGCTGACAATCTGGCACTGGTTTTGCACATCGATCAGACGACGTTCTACCTGCTGCTGCCTGGATGCACTCGCCAGCATCCGTCCCTGAATCACCATCGGAATCATACAGATCAACACGGCCAGAAGAATCAGCGGAAATTTAATACTGGGCGTATGACGCTTATATAATTGAATCAGTTTATTTCTGAGTGTTCTCATCTTCCTCAACCATCTTTCTCGTCGCGGTGATCGCAATACTGCCTGGTCCGATATGACAGGAAACACTCAGAGAAAGCGGTGCAAGTTCCACATCTGCGTACGGGAACATCTCCTTCACTTCCTCCATGAACTCCAACGCCGCCGCCTCATTTTTTGTATGAGCAATACCGAGATGGGTATGCTTACACTGCGGATCTCCCAGACGCTGGTCCAGTTCCTTCAGGATCGCCTCCACCATAACTCCTTTGGCCTGTTTCACAGTTCTCGCCTTTGCAAAGGAATCCAGTTTTTCTCCAAAAATACTGAGGACCGGTTTAATCTTCAGCAAGCTGCCGATCATAGCCACTGCAGGGGTGATACGGCCGCCCTTCTTTAAATACTTTAATGTATCAACGGTGATAAAGATCGCAGAATCCATTTTTGTCTCTTCCAGTCGTTTCTTTACATGAGCGCCATCGGCGCCCTGTGCGATCAGCATTTTCGCGTCTTTCACAGACTGTGCCAATGTCAGAGAAATTCTCTGGTTATCAACCACAAAAACTTTTCCTTCATACTGCTCTTCCATCGCCAGCATCATCGCCGTCTGACAGGATCCGGAAAGTCCGCTGGACATTGGAATATGAACCAACTGATCATGATTTTCCAAAATCTGGTCCCACAAATTCATAACTGACTCCGGGGACGGCTGAGATGTAGAAATCTCCGCATCATTCTCCAGTTTCTCGTAAAAGCTTTCCTGTGTTAAGGTAATATCTTCAAAGTAAGTTTCTCCATCAATCATAAAAGGCATCGGGAGAACAAACACTCCCATTTCTGCCGCCTGCTTTTGGGTAATACCGCTGTTGCTGTCCGTTACAACTGCTACTCTCATCAAAGCGCTCCTCTCTGTTTGAATCAAAATTATGTCTCTTCATAGTCTGTAAAAAAATAGTTTATGCTACATTCTACCTTATTTTTAACTGAAATGGAAGTGTAAAAGTGCACAAAGTATGGACGTTTTCTTCAATCTGAGTTATAATCATTTAATATGTGAAAACAAGAAAGGAAGTGTCCTATGCCATACTGTCCAAAATGTGATATGGAATTTGTAGAGGGTGTCAAAAAGTGTACCGATTGCGGCGGCCCTCTGTTTGAATCGAAAGAAGCAGCTGATGCGTGTATGGCAGAAGCAGCAAAAAAACAGCAGGATGCAATGAAAGCTCAATATGAAAAGCTGATGGCTGCTGCAGCAAAAGCTGAAGCGGAGCAGAACACTGCGCCGAGAAAAAATGCTCCTACAAAAGCATATGTCAACAAAGAACAGAGATATGAAGATATGAGTTCTTCTGCTACCGCATTTTTCATTATCGGCGGAGCTTTGGCTGTTGCGTCTGTGTTAATTCTTGCCGGCGTGATCAATCTGCCAATGTACGGAATTATGAAATATATTTTCCAGGGCATGATGATCGTAATGGCAATCGGTTCGTTGGCGATCGCTTTTTCTTCCAGAAAATCCGCCAATGTACTGAAGACCGAAGCTGTCGACGAAGAAAAAGAAACTGAAGAGATTGTGGAATGGTTTGTAAATACATACTCCGGAAAGGTTCTTGACAAACAGATTCTGGCTGAAGAAAAAGACCTTAGCGAAGAGGAAATGAGTTTACGCCGTTTCGATCTGATCCAGGATTATCTGATTACGGGCCGCGATCTGCCGGACCAGTCTTACGTAGATGCCCTGTGCGATATGATCTATAATCGCCTTTACGAAGAATAAAAAAACATCAAAAAAGAGAGCATTTGCAGCTCTCTTTTTGTTTTTATACTATTCGTATCGTATGATCTCCCTTTTCAAACGTTTCATGATCTTCTTTTCCAGTCTGGATATGTAGGATTGGGATATGCCCAGTAGATCGGCTACTTCTTTTTGTGTCATCTCCGCACCATCGGCACTTTGGAGCCCAAATCGAAGTTCTATGATCTTCCGTTCCCTCGGGCTCAGGCAGTTGATGGCGTTTTTTAGCAGCTTCAGTTCCGCCTCATCTTCCATCCCGCGGGAAATCACATCTTCCTCGGTTCCCAATATATCGGACAATAACAGTTCATTTCCATCCCAGTCCACGTTCAATGGTTCATCAATGGAAACCTCCATCTTCATTTTACTGGTTCGTCTTAAATACATAAGAATTTCATTTTCAATGCACCTGGACGCATAGGTGGCCAGTTTGATGTTTTTCTCCGGATTAAACGTATTGATCGCTTTGATCAATCCTATTGTGCCAATGGAAATGAGATCTTCCACTCCCACACTGGTATTGTCAAACTTTTTTGCAATATACACAACTAAGCGAAGATTATGTTCGATCAGTTTTGATTTTGCTTCCTGCTCCATATCCGTACCAAAAAAGGATAATGTCTTCGTCTCTTCCTCTTGTGACAGAGGTGCCGGCAGCACGTCTGTCCCGCCTATGTAGTGAATCTCTCCCTGCTGGCGAATCAGCACCCTTCTTAAAGTAACCATTTTCTTTAATTTGAATCGATTGGGTACAGATAACTTTATGATCATAATGAATCCTCCTCCATTTGTTAAGCAATCTTATCGTTACCGAACATATTCCTCAGGAAGGATCATGGAAAATGAATGGTCAGAAGAAAGTTCTTCGGTTGCAATTGCCACAATCGGACGACGAATACAAATCCATTCCCCATCCTTTTGTATTTCCATTTTTTCAAATTTTGTGGCAAACAACAGGCCTCGTTTCGTCCCGACGGCGCGATATGGAATATAAAATCCACCAGAAATGCGGTCACAGAATCCGGTGCAATCAGCTCTCGAAATGATAGATACCGGCTTATCTGTCCCCGGCACATGCAGCCGGTTTCCTGAATCTGCCAATGCCTGAAATGCTCTTTCCTGCCCACAATAAAAAAGCCGAACCGGATAACGCTCTTTTCCCATCATTGGTGTCCTGACAACGTTGTTCAGGAACCGCTCTGACAGATAATAAAGACCCGCGATCAATACGAGGATTTCCCAATCCCCGAGCCATAGTCTCTGCTTTGCAAGAGACACGATTCCTCCAACGAACATCGCTGATACGGTCAATGCTCCCACGGCCGCTGCAATTTTTTTCAGATCATGAATTTTGAAAGCAATCATCACCATAAGACTTCCGACAAATGGTATGGTGACAAGAACTTCCAATGCTGATTTCAGAACCGGAAACAGTATCAGCAGACAATTCCAGGAACTGCCCAATGCTGCGCCGAAAAGCAACCGCCAATATTTTCTTTTTACTCTAAGGAATATAGAGGACAAATACAAAGACAGGTAATTATAGAAAAGTGTAGTAAGAAAGAATTGATCTATATAGAACTCATACTCCACCGACTTCCCTCCGTCCCATCTGCCCTTTCAAGGTAACGGGACTCATTATAATAGAAAAAAGCTAAAAAGTTTGTCAAACGGAGGGGGGATATTCGTGGTTTTCATCGCAAGTTTCGCAAGGTTTTGTTCTTTCATTGAGGAGTGGTGTTTTATCACTTTTTCGTTTTTTGTATTTCATGCAATCTACCGTGTTTTCAAACATACTGCATTTCTCGTAAATAGAAAATTGAGGAAGAACAACTTAACATTGTACTTCCTCAATGAAATTTCAATTCCCTTATCTGCGATTCTTTAAGAATTCCGGAATGTTGATCTGTGTTTCTCTCTGAACCGGACGCTGGTATACCGGAGTGCCTGCGTTCGGAATATTTAACTGCGGAGCTGCTGTTGTAGCTGCTGCCTCAGCCGGAGCCTTCGGAGCTGTCTTCTGTGCAGATACCGGCATTTTCGGCTTAACAAAATCTTTCATTGCACGCTCAACCGGTGTATTTGCACCGTGAGAGTCAAGACCCGTAGCGATAACAGTGATTGTTGCCTCATCTTCCATAGACTCATCATACATAGCACCGAAGATGATATTTGCATCGTCACCTGCAAGTTCCTGAACATAAGTAGCAGCCTCGTTTGCTTCGATCAGGCTGATATCACCGGAGATGTTGATGATAACATCAGAAGCACCCTCGATGGTTGTCTCAAGAAGCGGGCTGGAAACTGCCTGTTTAACAGCCTCAAGCGCTTTGTCATCACCTTTCGCACGACCGATACCGATGTGAGCAATACCCTTGTCCATCATAACAGTCTGAACGTCAGCGAAGTCGAGGTTAATAAGACCCGGTACGTTGATCAGGTCTGTGATACCCTGTACGGACTGAAGAAGAACTTCATCTGCCTTCTTTAATGCTTCCGGCATAGTTGTTCTTCTGTCAACAATTTCAAGAAGACGATCATTCGGAATCACAATCAGTGTATCAACGGAATTCTTCAGGTTCTCAATACCTGCAAGAGCATTGTTCATACGCTGCTTAGCCTCAAAACGGAACGGTTTTGTAACAACACCAACCGTAAGGATACCCATATCTTTTGCAATCTGAGCAATTACCGGAGCTGCACCTGTACCGGTACCGCCACCCATACCACAGGTAACGAATACCATATCAGCACCCTTCATAGCCTGTGCTAATTCTTCCTGGCTCTCCTCTGCTGCCTTCTCACCGATTTCCGGCTTTGCACCAGCGCCAAGACCCTTTGTTAACTTCTCACCGATCTGCATAGCAGTCGGAGCTTTACAGAACTGAAGAGCCTGCTTATCTGTATTGATACCGATAAACTCAACTCCCATAATATTTTCTTCAACCATGCGGTTAATTGCATTATTACCAGCGCCGCCTACACCGATTACAAGAATTCTTGCGGCGTTTTCTGCCTCGTTGATCTTAATTTCTAACAAGGTCGTCTCCTCCTTTTTTAGGCTCCGTAGAGCATCTCATTGCTAAATTTATATGTTGCATGGAACAGGTCCAATCTAATCTAGTATATATCATATTGGATTTTCCGCAAAATATCAACTATTATTTTAACATTTTTGTAATAGATACAATCCTTAATCTTTGATAAAAGAGTACATCGGATTGCTGTTATTCTCATCATAACTGTCCAGGTAAAGAGTGCCGGCAAGATCATTGATCTCTCCAGAATCCAGAATATCTTTTAACTCCGTAATCTTACCATTCAGATTCTCATCATCACCGATCTCCACACGAATCTCATTGATATAGAGTTCTGCTTCCTGAAAACTGTTATAATTGATCTTGTCCACTTTTACTTCATTAACAGAGAGCACCTGTGTCAGATTCAGAATCTGGTCAAAAATTTCCTGGTTTGCCACCGGAAGCGGCTGATGAAGAATAATATGACCAAATTCCAGACCGGTGATCCACGGGATACCCTCCAGCTGTTCATCGGAACTTTCTACAATAATACCGTCTTTATCAAAGTACATATAACTGCTCATGTAAGAGACATATCCAACTACACTCTTCTCATAAACCACAACTCGTACTTTCGTCGGACTTTCAAATTCAATTTTATATTCCTCAATAAAAGGAATGGATTTATGTTCACGGAACTGCTTTTCATAATAACAGTAAGCTGAATTTCTGGACCATCTTCCATCAAAGATCAGGTCGATAATCTGTTCTTGCGAATACTGGCGGTTACCCGTAACAGTGATTTCTTTAATACGTACCGCAAAAAACAAAATTACAAAAAGCAGAATCACACCAAGGATCACACCCAATACAACGGCTGCCTTTCCTCCGCCTCTTCTACTTCTATATCCACTGTAACCAGAGTAGCCTCTTCTTCTTCTCATCCTTCGTTACCTCTCCAGTACGATTCTATTGGAAACACTAAGTACCATACCCATTTCTGCCATCAGGAACAGGACCGACGTACCGCCATAACTGATAAACGGAAGCGTGACACCCGTATTCGGAATAACACTCGTTACAACCGCAATATTCAGAATAACCTGAATCGCAATGTGTGCCATAACACCAATGACAAGAAATGCTCCCAAAATATCCGGTGCACTGCTTGCAATTCTCATAAAACGATAGATCATGAACAAGAAGATCAAAATCACCGATACCGCACCAAATAATCCCAGCTCTTCACAGATGATCGCAAAAATCATATCATTCTGAGGTTCAGGAAGAAAACTCAGTTTCTGAATACTCTGTCCAAGTCCTTTTCCAAGAAGGCCGCCGGAGCCAATGGCATAAAGACCCTGAAGCACCTGATAGCCTCCATCCTTTGGATACGCCTCCGGATTTTTCCAAACCAGGATTCGCTCCAACTGGTACTCATGAAGGATACCCATCCCCTCCAGCGCAATGGCTACGGGAGCTGCAAATGCAATGGCCGCAACCACCAAAAGTGCAAACAGCACAAAAGGCCACTTTCTCTTGCAGGCAATAAACATCATCAGAATACCGATACCAAAAATGATAATACCGGAACTTAAGTTGTTCATCATGACCAGAAGACCCAGCGGGGCGATCAATAGAATGATGATTCCCCATGTACTCCATTCATTGATCTTCTTCCCCATCTTCGTAATAATCACTGCCAGAACAAGAATCACTGTGATCTTAACCAACTCTGCCGGCTGGAATCGCAAAGAACCATAACCAAGCCAGCGTTTCTTACCGTTTACCTCAATACCGAGCGGAGTAAAATTTACAAGTATCATGCAGGCATACGACACAACAACTGCCGGGATCGTAAATTTAGCGAACATGTGATAATCCAGTTTTGAGATCACTAGCATTGCAAAAAAACCCGCCAAACCGATCAGTGCCTGCCTTTGCATATAGTATGAAGGCTTCAATCCGCTAATCTGTGCATTGTATGAACTGGAACTGTAAATCATGATCAGACCAAACACATACAGAAAGATGATTGTAAACAACAGGCTGTAATCATAATATCTATGCAGCTTTTTCTTTTTTTTCTTACCAGCCGCCTGTTCCATGGCATCTTCCTCCTGATCTTCTCACTCTTTCCCCTATAAACTCTCTATATTACAGGGCATTTACAAAGTCTTTAAACATTCTTCCGCGCTCTTCATAGTTCTTAAACTGTCCCCAGCTTGCGCACGCCGGAGAAAGGAGAACAAAGTCTCCGCTGTTTGCATAAGATGCACAAACCTGAACCGCTTCTTTCAGGTCCTCTGCATACATAATATCTGTCATGCCGTGCCTTTTCGCGCACTCCGCAATCTTATCTCTTGTCTGACCGATCAGTACCAGATAGCGCACTTTTCCGTCGAAGCTCTCGATCCACTCATCATACTCGGAATGTTTATCATAGCCGCCGGCAATGAGCAGAGTCGGACCCGGCATTGCCTTGATCGCCTGAATTGCAGCATCCGGATTGGTTCCCTTGGAATCATTATAATAAGTTACACCAAAACGCTCTCTTACGAATTCAATTCTGTGTTCCACAGCCTTGAATGTCTTACATGCCTCGCGGATCACATCCATCGGCACACCCATACTGATCGCAATCGCAACGGCTGTCATCACATTTTCGTGGTTGTGGCCGCCGATGATATTCAGGTCATTGACATCCAGAACCTGTTCAATCTTTTTGTCATGCTTGTAAACGATCATGTCACCGTCCATAAAGATACCGCTGTCTAACTTCTCCTTACGGCTGAAGTACATTACTTTACATTTTAATGTCGCACCAAACTCACGAAGCACCGGATCATCATAATTCAGAACACAGGTATCTTCCTCGGTCTGGTTTCTCGCAATATCTTCTTTCACCTGAATGTAACATTCCATTGTTTTGTGGCGATCCAGATGGTCCGGAGTGATGTTGGTAATTGCAGATACATTCGGACGGAAATCTACGATCGTCTCAAGCATAAAGCTGGAAATTTCTGCAACCGTAATAGAGTTATCCTCTGTCTCCAGAGCATGAAGCGCGTACGGATCACCAATATTTCCGACTACGAATACACTCTCACAGAATTTCTTCATAATCTCACCAGTGAGAGCTGTTGTTGTTGTCTTTCCGTTTGTACCGGTGATCGCAACCAGTTTACCCTTTGTGCTGTGGTACGCAAGTTCAATCTCGCTGCAGATCGGAATCTTTGCCTCATCGACTACGGCTACAAACGGTGCCTCAAGAGAGATACCCGGACTCATTACACAAAGTTCTACACCTGTAAGATCCAATTTTTTTAACTCACCAAGGATAACGGTAACTTTTGCATCCTCGTCAAATTTCTTTTTTAAATCCTCTGCGGATAATTTTTCATTTCCATCATATAATACAACTTCACCGCCCTGTGCGAGCACAAGCTTTGCAGCTGCGATTCCACTGATTCCGGTTCCTGCAACTAATACTTTCTGTGACATAATTCATCCTCCTATAATCCTAAGTAAGCAACCAGGCAAAGAATTGCTGTGACAATTGAGAATACTGCGACCACTCTGGTCTCAGACCAGCCGCAAAGTTCAAAATGATGATGGATCGGAGCCATCTTAAAGATTCTCTTTCCTCCGCTCATCTTAAAGTATGATACCTGGATGATAACAGAAAGTACCTCTACCAGATAGATCATACCAACAATTGCAATAAAGATCGGCATCTGCATCATAAATGCGCTGGATGCCACAAAACCGCCAAGTGCAAGGGATCCGGTATCGCCCATAAACACCTTAGCCGGATATACGTTAAACAATAAAAATCCAAGAAGACTTCCTACCACCGCACCGGTAATCGGGCTAATACCGCTTTCCTCACCGAGCGCTACCACTGTAAAGAAAGTAGCTACTAAAATAGTTACACTGGTACAAAGGCCATCCAGACCGTCTGTGAAGTTCACACCATTATCTGTTCCCAAAACGATGAAAAACAGTGCCGGAACAAACAGCCATTTCAGATCAAGGAAGAAACCATTCTCAAAACCACCGGTAAACGGAATCAGCATTGCAGTTCCAACTTCACCGGATGTCATCAAATAATACGCAAAAACACCGGTAATCACAATCTGACCAAGAAGTTTCTGCTTCGGATTCAGTCCCTCAGAACGTTTCATAACAATTTTAATATAATCATCCAGAAAACCGATAATACCAAATCCAACGGTCATAAACAGAATCGGAATGATCTTCGGATAATCTTTAATATAGAACAAAGACGTAATCACGATTGCTGTAAGAATCACAAGACCACCCATCGTCGGTGTTCCCTGTTTTTTCAGATGGGCCTGCGGACCATCATCGCGTACCTGCTGACCAAATTTCAGTCTGTGCAGAAACGGAATTACTACCGGGCAAAGAGCCGCGCTTACTGCAAAGGCGATAATTACCGCCAGAATTGTTTCATTTACCATGATGCACCTCTATCTCTTATGTATTGCAAATCTGCAAAAGCGCAGACTCACCAATTTAACAATAGTATACGTCCTTTTCAACAAATAATCAATTGGTAGTTTCACTAAAATCAATTCCCAGATAAGGCAGGATATTCTCGAAAATGTCTCCGATCACAGGAGCTGCGATGGTTCCTCCATAGTAAATCCCCACTGGCTCATCGATTGTGATCAACGCGATGACCTGAGGATCATCTGCCGGCGCAAACCCCAAAAACGATGAAATATACTTTTTCAAGCTTCTGGGCAGTTTTTCCGAGGTGGCAGTTTTTCCTCCTACCGCATACCCCTCTACCTGTGCCCTATTACCACTTCCCTCTGCGACTACTTGTTCAAGTACATACCGCATGGTCTCGCTGGTTTCCTTTGATACAACTCCGTTTTGTACCGGATAAGAGAATTCCCGAACAACGGTGCCCTCACAAGTCTCCGCTTTCAGTGCGAAATGCGGTACGATGCGATTTCCGCCATTTATAATAGAAGAAGCTGTTGTGAGAAGCTGGATCGGTGTAATTTGGAATGATTGACCAAACGAAACCGTTGCCAGCTCGACCAGTCCCATATTGTCTTTTTTATGCATGATCGTCGCCGCCTCACCCGGCAGATCGATCCCGGTCTTCCCTAAAAGACCAAATTGAATAAAATACTGATAAAATGATTCGACTCCCAATCTCTGTCCAACGTCAATAAAGACCGGATTGCAGGAATTCATGGCCCCCTGTAAAAAAGTCTCTCCACCATGTCCGCCTACTTTATGGCACCGGATCCTTCGATCTTCTACAATCCGAAATCCTGGGCAGGAAAAAGAATCATTTAACGACACAACTCCGGATTCCAATCCGGCCGCTGCTGTTATGATTTTAAATGTGGATCCCGGTTCATAAGTATCATTGATACAGCGGTTTCTCCACATTCGATTTAACAAATCCTGCTTTTCTTCCGCAGTCTCATACGTTTGGTCCGCTCCAAGGGTAAATGGATCATTCAGATTAAACTCCGGTGCATTCACCATTGCATATATTTCTCCGTTTTGCGGATTCATCACAATGACAGACACTGCCTTTGCGCCTTTTTTCTCCATAACCTGGTAGGCCGCCTGCTCCGCATACTTCTGAATATTTACATCCAAACTGATGGTCAGCGTATCACCTGCAATCGGTTCCATCCGCTCCTCTGCGGCATTCTCCACTTCCACACCTTTCGCATCGGCCAGTGTCAGGATTTTTCCATCGGTTCCTTTCAGATATTTCTCGTACATAACTTCCAAACCGATGATTCCCTGGTTATCTGCTCCGGTGAAGCCCAGGACTTTAGAAGCCATGCTGTCATACGGGTAATATCGCTTGTAATCTTCGTCGACTTTAATACCGGCCAGTCCGGCAGATCGTATCCGATCGCCGTCTTCTTTATCCACGTTTGTCTTAATGATCTCCCGCGATGACCGTTTTTCAACCTTTTTCCGAACCTCCGAATCAGAAAGATCCAACTCTTTGCAAAGAAGTCCGATAACCGCTTCTCTGTCTTCCACCTGATTGTAGATGACAGATACCGTACATACTGTGCGATTGGTTGCAATTACCGTTCCGTTCCGATCTACAATTTCTCCACGGGCAGCCTTGATCGTACGCTCCCTTTCATGAAGCTCATCTGCCAGTTCGCTGTAATGTTCTGACCGGAAAATCATCAGATACCCCAAGTGTCCAATCAGCCCCAGCATCAAAAGTGCCGTACCTATTGCCACGATCCATATCCTCTGCCTGTGACGCGTCAAAAATAAGTGCAAAATACCACATCCGGGGTTTGGTCTTGTTATCCATTATATTTCACTGTTTTTGAATTATGAACAACCCGTGCCAATCCCGAATAAATTACCGGCATTAGCCAGTCTCTGTTCAAACTGAATATAAAAATCCTGCTCCGGATTGAACGGAGTCAGATAGAATTGTTTCAGCACAAACATGCTGATGGTCTTTGCAGCAGTTCCCTCTTCGTCCGCTTCCACAATCCGTTGAAGTTCTTTCAAAAAATAATGCCACTGATTAATATAAGTGTCGTATCGCTTCACATCCGGTGTATCGATCCATTTTTTTACTTTCACCTTAGAACGATTGCCTTTCTGACACTCGTGAACCTGTAAAAAATAGTGAAAAGTGCCATCTTCATAAATTCTCCCCAAAGGAAACAGGCGACAGATTCCCGGTCGGTATGGATGGATACTGCAGCGTCCCTCTTCATTTAAGAACGCACACGCCTCCTTCTCACCTGCCATTTTCAGATTTGGCAGGATCACACCATCCACCACATTCAATTCGAGATGCTTCTGCAATAAAGATTCCAGACTCAGCCCGGTTCCTGTTACCAGTCTGTGCACATCAAAGGGATCCAACACCACAGTGTTTCCCATTCCCATGCAACAGGCAGAGCAGCCTGCGCATCCAGCACAGTCTGCTCTTACCATGTCCTCCAGTCCATATCGTTTTCCGTCAGAAATCTCATTAAAATCAACGTTTCTTTTCATATCAGTTCCTCTGCGGTTATTCTGCAGGCTTTGTTTCCTGAACGGTCGGTGACTCTTCACCAGGAACCGCATCACCAGGTCCCGGTGCTGCCAGATTTTCCATCGTTTCAGGTATTGGCTGGATTTCCATACTAAATCCAGGCACATCGTCCGGAAGTCCCAGACCGCCTTCATAAGAAATAACTTCTTCGTCCGGTTCCTCTGTCGGCTCGATCACATTGCCATTTTCGTCGGTTTCCGGTTCGGCCGTAAATGTCTCGCTCTCTGCGATTGATTCACCTTCTGCTGTTTCGCTTTCGCCATTCGGTTCCATGCCGCCCTGGTTTTCATTGGTGATTCCCTCTTCCTGACTTGCCAAACCTTCATCAACCTCTTCCGGAATCTCAGATGTCGGGAACACATTCATATAAGGAAGGATATCTCTCAAAATCTTCTGGAATACTTCGATCGCAAACGTACTGTGCGCCTGCTCCTCACCAGGAAGATGCGGAGTATCAATAACTACATATACAAGTACCTGCGGATCATCCGCCGGCGCAAATCCTGCAAACGAAACCAAATAATTTCTTGCAGAACGCGGGAATTTCTGAGCTGTACCGGTCTTACCGCCGACCTTATATCCTGCCACTCGGCCTGCTTTACCGGTACCTTCCTCATTGTCTACTGTCTGGAACAGTGCTTCTACAATAAAATCACTGGTAGACTGGGATACGGTCTCGCGAACCAGGTTCGGCTCGACTTTTTCTACCACAGCTCCCTGTTCATTAAGGATCTGCTTCACCACATGCGGTTCATAATAAGAGCCGCCATTGATAACGGAACAAAGCGCTGCCGCCATCTGTACCATCGTACAGTTATAGTTCTGTCCGAAAGAATAACAAGCAAGGTCTGTGGAACCCATCACATCGGCACCGCGAATCAGACCGGAAGTATCTGCCTCACCCGGCAGGTCAATACCGGTTTTCTGACCGAAACCAAACATTTTCTGGTATTCGGCAAACTTCTCAACTCCCAATCTCGCAGAAATCTGCATCATGACGTCATTACAGGATTTCATCAAAGACTGCTGTGTCGAAATCATTCCATGTCCGAGACGGCTGACACATCGAATATTAAATCCGCCCACATGCTGACCGCCATCACACATATAGGTCTCATTCTGTCCGATCACACCCTCTTCTAAACATGCTGCAACCGTCAGTGGCTTCGCCGGTGAACCAGGCTCATAACTGTCGCTGACTACAAAGTTACGCCACATCTTATTCCATGCTTCTGATTTCTCTGTCTCAGTCATAACGGCGATCTCATCTTCCGAGTACATCAAAGACAGATCCCTGGGATTATTCAGATCATATCGGCGGTTGGTACTCATGGCCAGAATCTCTCCATTGTCCGGATCCATAACCAGGACTGCGGCCGTCTCACTACCGATTCCGTTCATCCACTCGTCAATATATTTATCAACGGTCTTCTGGATATTGACATCAATGGTTGAAACGATCGTATTGCCATTTTCCGGAGATTTGATCACCTTCTCCATATTGGATTCACTGTCCAGATATCCATACTCTCGTCCATTGTTGCCGATCAGCTGATCATTATAATACTGCTCGATTCCTCCGCTTCCCTGCTTACCGTTATCGAACGCAAATCCGACCACATTACACGCAAGGGAATCATACGGATAAAAACGTTTATACTCATCTTCGAACCATACGCCTTTGACACGTTTGCTGGTACCCTCATCCGAGAATTTTTTATTCATCTCGTCCGCCAGCGCCTCAAATGCCTCCTTTTCCTCAGCAGGAAGCTGTTTGGCATATTTGACATAATAGGACTCTTTGTTCTCTTCAATCAGTTGATACAATTCTGTCCGGTCGTATCCGAACACCTGGCTTAATGCGTCCACGGTAGCGTCCAGATACTTATCCGCAGCCTTGTTGATCTGGTTCGGGTCAATGATCAGATTGTAAACCTTCTCGCTGGTTGCCAGATATGTTCCATTTCGGTCCACGATATCACCGCGGCGATAGGGGATTGTACGGCTGTCATAGGAAGAATGCTGGTTCAGAACAACCTGCGTATACTCATATTCCTTTTCTTTGATCAAGTTGTAAAGTACTACCACAAGAGCAATTAAAGCCAGCGTAATTACGATAAACGTAACCGCCAGCTTTTCTTTCATATACCCCGTCAGTACTCTTTTTTTATTTTTATTACCGTTCTGGGATGTCTTCATACTGTCTAACATACTCGCTTTCCGTCTTGTTATACAGGCGAACCTGATCTTTATTTGCATAGACCATGCCCATCTCTTCTGTTGCAACCTTATAAACATAATCAAGGTCCACAGACGTATTGATCCTTGTCTCAAGCGCATCATTGTCTGCCTTCAAAGTCTCAATACTCTTCTCTAACTGCTCAATATTGTCCAGTCTCGCAGTGAGGGAAGCCTGTAACTGCAGATAGCTAATACACAGGTAAAGGGTGAAGATAGCTGCGATTGTAAGCATAATTACAAACGGCAGATCCATCGGAAGGGCCCTGTCCTGCTCTCTTCGAATGGTAACAGTATGGCGTTCATTTCTGATAGCCGGGCGTTCCACTGCCTGAAGCTTTCTCGCAGCTGTTCCGGATACATATTCTGCCTGCGCCATGGATCTTTTGCGATTTACAGTTGCCATACTATCACTTCCTTTCTAAAACAACTCGTCTTTTCTTACTTTCTTTCAAATACTCTCAATTTGGAACTTTTGGAACGTTTGTTTTCCTCAATTTCCTGATCATCCGGGACAATCGGCTTTCTTGTAACCACTTTTCCCTTGCTCTTTTTTCCGCAAACACAGATCGGCAGGTTCGGCGGACAGACACAAGGATTTTCATTGGTCTTAAAAATCGTCTTTACGATTCGGTCTTCCAGGGAATGGAAGGTAATGATGGAGAGTCTTCCGTCCGGATTCAACAGATCGATCATCGTATCGATGGACTCGGTCAGGACTTCCAATTCCTTGTTTAATTCAATTCGGATTGCCTGAAACGTACGTTTTGCAGGATGGCCGCCGTCCGCTCTCATTTTTGCCGGAATCGCAGCTTTGATAATCTCTACCAACTGGTCGGTTGTTTCAATTCTTCCGTTTTCTCTTGCGCGTACAATATGCTTGGCAATATTCTTCGCAAACTTGTCCTCTCCGTAATCACGGATCACACGGAACAGTTCCATTTCCGTATAGTCATTGACAATATCTGCTGCTGTTTTGTCATTTCTCTGGTCCATTCTCATGTCCAGAGGGGCATTTTCCCGATAGGTGAATCCTCGTTCTGCCGTGTCCAATTGGTAGGAGGAAACACCTAAATCGAGATAAATACCATCTACTTTTTGAATCCCTAAACCTTCGAGCACCTCCCGGATATTCCGGTAGTTGCTCCGAACAATGGTAACTTTCTCTTTAAACGGTTCCAGACGCTCCGTCGCTGCCTTGATCGCATCCGCATCCTGATCGATTCCGATCAGTCTGCCGTTTTCACCAAGTCTGCTGGCCACCTCGTAAGCATGACCACCGCCGCCCAGTGTACCATCGACATAAATTCCGTCCGGTTTGATATTTAAGCTGTCTACTGTCTCATAAAGGAGAACTGACTTGTGTTCAAAAATCATATGCCAAGACCTTCCATATTTTCTGCAATTTCGTCCATATCATCGTAAACGTTCTTTTCAGCCCAGATTGCTTTGTTCCAGATTTCGATTCGGCTTCCGACGCCGACTAAAACCACATCTTTCTCAAGTTTGGCGAAATCTCTCAAAACTGCCGGGATTAAAATTCTTCCCTGTTTGTCCACTTCACAGGCGTTGGCACCTGCCAGGAAGAATCTCGTAAATTTTCTGGCATTGGCATTTGTAAGGGGAAGTGCGTGAAGTTTCTCTTCAAAGGATTTCCACTCGGTATTTTCGTACACGAAAAGACAGCCATCCAATCCCTTTGTCACAACGAACTCATCGCCCAGCTGCTCACGGAACTTGGATGGAACAATCAGACGACCTTTTGCATCGATTGTATGACTGTACTCACCAATGAACATCCTTTTCTCCTGTATCCGTGCGCTCCATAGGGAACCACTTTCTCCCCATTTCACTCCACTTTGACCCACTTTTCACCACTTCTGATATAATATTAGTACATTTATTTCAAAATGGCAAGATTTTTTTAAGAAAAAAGTAACAAAAAAAAGCCGCAAATTTGCGACTTTTTTTGGCATTCTATATATATTGTTATTTTAAAAACCGGCCACAATATATTGTTCCAACAAGCGATCCAGCTCTAC
>JAFSFU010000230.1 GCA_017435025.1 Lachnospiraceae bacterium
CCGGGAGGCTTGACTGCCAGCAATGCGAACTTTGCAACGTTGAAGGCTGTGAGCGGCATGGAGTGCATATTGTTCGGACTGGAGGAACTGGTGGATGAGTTCCACAAAGGCGGGTATCCGGAAAATAAGTACACCAAAGAGCTGAAAAATAAAGGTTATCTTGCTAATGAGGTGGAAAAAGCCCTGGATGTATATGGTGCGCTGAAACGTTTGATTGAAAAATATAATCTGACGGGTGTCACAGTGAAATGTTTTGATTTGCTCAATATGATTCACACAACCGGATGTCTTGCATTGGCGATTTTGAATGCTGAAGGAATTCCTGCGGCATGCGAGGGCGACCAGAAGAGCCTTGTGAGCATGGCGGTGATGGAGGCACTTACCGGCCAACCGGGATTCATGGCAAATCCAAGCTGCATGGATCCGGATGCAGGAGAAATTATTTTTGCTCACTGTACACTTCCGATCGATATGCCGGACAACTATAGCCTCACCACACATTTTGAGTCCGGAATCGGTGTCGCGGTAACGTGCGATCTTGCAGCGCAGCCAATGACGATATTTAAGTGTGATGATACCTTTACAAGATACTATGCAGGTAAAGCAGATCTTATTGAAACAATGCACAGATCTGATCTGTGCCGTGCACAGATGAGATTGCATCTTCATGAGGGGACCGGTTATTTCTCCAGCAACCCGATCAGCAATCACCATATTATCGTGAAGGGAGACTGGAAGGAAGTTATTGATGAATATTTTGCGCAGATATAATTTGCGTTTGATATGAATGATTCCAAACAAAAAGAAACCAGTTGCTGTCAGAGTATTTCTGGCAGCGGCTGGTTTCTTTTTGTACGAATCAAATTATAACTGATGGAAGAATTCCACGGTTCTATTGATTTTTTTCATTAAATGGTCAAACATGACCGGAGTCAGGGACTGTGCACCGTCGCAAAGTGCCTTTTCCGGGTTGTTGTGGACTTCGATCATAAGTCCGTCTGCACCGGCAGCGATAGCGGCCATAGATAGAGGATCTACCAGATTGCGGATTCCGGCAGCATGGCTCGGATCAACGATGACAGGAAGGTGTGTTTTCTTTTTTAACATTGGAATTGCGGAAATATCCAGCGTGTTTCGCGTGGAAGTTTCGAAGGTGCGGATGCCGCGTTCACAGAGGATGACCTGTTCATTGCCGCCGGCCATGATATATTCTGCGCTCATCAGAAGCTCGTCCAATGTATTTGCAAGACCGCGTTTTAACAGAATCGGCTTATTTACTTTTCCGAGCTCTTTTAAAAGCTCAAAATTCTGCATATTGCGGGCGCCGACCTGGATCACATCGACATCGTCAAAAAGATGGATGTGTTCTGCACTCATGATCTCTGTGACAACCGGAAGGCCGGTTGCTTTTTTTGCTTCTAAGAGCAGGTCGAGGCCCTGTTCATGAAGTCCCTGGAACGCGTATGGTGAAGTCCGCGGTTTGAATGCGCCGCCACGGAGCAGATGGGCACCGGACTGTTTTACATCTTCAGCGACTTCGATAATCTGTTCTTTTGTTTCTATGGAGCATGGACCAGCGATGACTTGGAAATGGCCGCCGCCGATTTTGCGACCGCAGACATCAATGATCGTATCTTCCGGGTGCATGGACCGGTTTGCTTTTTTATACGGTTCACGGATTCTGCGGACACTTTCCACCACATCGTGGGCACGAACCCAGTCTTCGTGGATATGGGCTGTGTCACCGATCACACCGATTAGGGAAGCAACCGTACCCTGTGACAGGTGGAGCTTGAACCCCTGGTCCAGTAAATCCTGTTTGAATGCTTCGACTTTCTCTGGATTAGCATTTTGCCTTAAGACGATGATCATAAAAAATCCTCCGAACTAAGTAAATAATAATAGTGTTAGAAAATCCTTCACCATCATAGCACATTTTTACCTCTTTTCCAACAATTCTCTTTTTTTTCCACATCATTTATGCTAGAGTAATTTATAATTTTTATTTTTGAGAAATGGAAATACGGATATGCGACGGGGGTCGAATATGGACATACTGGAGAAATTGAAAACTTGCCGGATTATCTTTGACGGCGGAATGGGGAGTATGCTGCAGGCGCGTGGGCTGGAGCCGGGAGAATTTCCGGAGACATGGAATCTGCGTCATCCGGATATGATCGAAGCCATTCATCTGGAATATCTGATGGCGGGAGCGGATGTGATATCTGCCAATACCTTTGGTGCCAATGGATTAAAATATAAAGAGGAGACTGTTTGCGTCGAAACAATCATAACGGAAGCAGTTCGAATTGCAAAAAAAGCGGTGCAAAAAGCCGGACATGGTTATGTCGCTTTGGACATTGGTCCCACAGGAAGTTTGCTGGCTCCGTATGGAACACTGGAGTTTGAGGCATGCTGTAACGTCTATAAAGAGGTGGTTCGGGCCGGAGTATCTGCAGGAGCAGATTTGATCTTGATCGAAACGATGGGGGACAGCTACGAGCTGAAAGCGGCGGTACTGGCGGCGAAAGAGGAAAGCGATCTTCCGGTGTTTGCGACGGTGACTCTGGATGCGCATGGAAAGATGCTGACGGGCGGTGATGTTGAGTCAGTGACAGCGCTTTTGGAGGGACTCGGTGTGGATGTGATTGGACTGAATTGCGGACTGGGCCCTGTACAGCTGCTTCCGTTTGTGAAGAAAATGGCGGAAGCGGCATCGGTTCCGATCATGGTGAGCCCCAATGCAGGTCTTCCGCGAGATGTGCGTGGAGAAACCGTATATGATATCGACGCCGATGAGTTTTCACTTGCCATGGAAAAAATCGCCGGGTATGCTTCGGTTCTTGGCGGCTGCTGTGGGACGACACCGGAGTATATAAGAAAAATGATTGAAGTGTGCGGAGAAATACCGATGCCGCTGGTTGAGAAAAAGAACCGAACGGTGATCACTTCCTATTCGCGTGCGGTTGAATTTGGAAATCGACCGATCATCATCGGTGAGAGGATCAATCCGACTGGGAAACCGAGACTGAAGCAGGCATTAAAGGAACGGGATATGTCATATCTTTTCTATCTGGCTGTTTCTCAACAGGAGAGCCGTGCTGACGTGTTGGATGTCAATGTGGGAGTGCCGGGAATCGATGAATCGCTTGTAATGACGGAAGTGATACGAGAATTGCAGGGGGTGACAGACCTGCCGCTGCAGATCGATACTTCGGATATGGCTGCGTTGGAGTGTGCAATGCGGATATACAATGGAAAGCCAATGGTCAATTCTGTGAACGGTGATCCGGAAGTGATGGATGCAGTGTTTCCACTGATAAAAAAATACGGCGGCGTGGTCGTGGCTTTGTGCCTGGATGAAAATGGAATTCCGGATACAGCCGAAGGCCGAATAAAAATCGCCCATAAGATTTATGCACGGGCGGAGGAGTTTGGGATTGACAAGAAGGATATTCTTGTCGATGCTCTTTGCATGGCGGTCAGCTCGGACAAAAATGCAGCCCAGACAACGCTTGAGACGGTGCGTAAGATCCGGGATGAGGGCGGAAAGACCATTCTTGGTATCTCCAATGTGTCTTTTGGACTTCCTGCGCGCGAGAGATTAAATGCAGCCTTCTTTATGATGGCGCTGCAGGAAGGACTCTCTGCCGGTATTGTCAATCCGAATTCGGAAGCAATGATGACTGTGTACGACAGTTTTCTTGTCCTTTCTGCGAGGGATGTAAATTGTGAAAAATATATCGATACATATGCAAAAAAGACAGATATTATGCCTGGAATGGTGGAGACGGAGGAGTCTGCGTTGCGAAAGTACGTTTGCAAAGGTTTTGTTAAGGAAGCTGCCGGCTCTGCAAAAACACTTTTGAGCAGTAAGACACCGATGGAGATCATTGACCAGGAGCTGATTCCGGCTCTGGATGAGGTGGGAAAGCGATTTGAGGCAGGTACACTGTATTTGCCACAGCTTTTGATGAGTGCCGAGGCGGCGAAATCTGCATTTGCGGTTATCAAAGAGCATATGAAAACACTCGAATTGGAGCAGAAAAAAGGGGAAACAGTCATTCTTGCGAGTGTAAAAGGAGA
>JAFSFU010000231.1 GCA_017435025.1 Lachnospiraceae bacterium
CAGGCGGATGTGATACCGCTTATGATCTCGGAACGATTGATCGATGTGACGAAAGATCTGCGTGGATGCACCATTGAAGCGATCGGACAGTTCCGGTCTTACAATCGTCATGAGGGGTTAAAGAATCGACTGGTTCTTTCTGTCTTTGTAAGGGAAGTGCAGTTTATGGATGAATTTACGGATTATACAAAAACCAATCAGATTTTCCTGGATGGGTACATATGCAAAGAGCCGATTTACCGAAAAACGCCACTTGGAAGAGAAATTGCCGATCTTCTTGTGGCAGTAAACCGGCCATACGGAAAATCGGATTATATTCCCTGTATTTCCTGGGGGAGAAATGCCCGTTTTGCGTCAGGATTTACGGTGGGAACTCGCGTGTTGATCTGGGGACGTGTACAGAGCAGAGAGTATACAAAGAAACTTAGCGAAACCGAATGTGAGAAGAGAATCGCATATGAGGTTTCTGTAAGCAAGCTGGAATGTGCGGAATCCTAAGTGTTATCACTGAAAAGGGACGATTTTTACATAAAATCTTTCGGAATATAAAGGAAAATGTAAGGAATTCTTGAAAAATCAACCAGAATATGTTACGATAGCAACGTTTTATAAATACGATAGATGCCCTTTGTGGGAAACACAGGAAGGTACAGAGAAAATGCACGAAATGGGAAAAGGAATGGTACATCTGATCTATGGACCGGGCAAGGGAAAATCCGCGTCAGCTTTAGGACTTGGCGTAATGGGTGCGCTTGCTGAGAAGAAGGTAATTATGGTTCAGTTCTTAAAAGGTGTACTGGAAGAAAACGGTGCTGAAATCTTAAAGCGTCTGGAGCCGGAGATGAAGGTGTTCCGTTTTGAACGTTCACATGGTCTGTTCGAAGATCTGACAGAGCAGCACAAACAGGAAGAAATATTTAACCTGAAGAACGGATTCAATTTCGCAAGAAAAGTAATGACAACCGGAGGATGCGATATCCTGATTCTGGATGAGGTTTTGGGCTTGGTAGACATGGGAGTGATCTCCAAGGAAGAGTTCATTCATTTCCTTGAAATGAAAGATTCTGAGATGGAACTGGTTATGACCGGTACCGTATGTCCGAAAGAAATCGAGAAATATGTGGACCGTATCTCTTATGTGGATAATGTAAAAGCTGACAGTTCTAAAGAATAATGCACAATTGAAAATACAGGAGGAATATTATGGCAATTTTTGAAGGTGCAGGCGTTGCAATCGTTACTCCGTTTTACGCAAATGGAGAGATTAATTTTGATAAATTGGAAGAATTGGTGGAAGAGCAGATTGCAGGACATACAGATTGTATCGTAGCCACAGGAACAACAGGCGAAGCTGCGACAATGTCTGATGAAGAGCAGATTGCTGTGATCAAGCATGTTTGCCAGGTTGTAAACGGAAGAATCCCGGTTGTAGCCGGTACCGGTTCCAATAATACGGCTCATGCAGTGGATCTCTCTATTGAAGCGGAAAGAGTTGGTGCGGACGGCCTGCTTCTGGTTTCCCCGTACTATAATAAGGCAACGCAGAATGGTCTGAAGGCTCATTTTACAAAAATCGCTGAATCCGTAAAGATTCCGTCCATTCTTTATAATGTTCCGAGCAGAACCGGCTGCAATATTGCACCGGCAACCATTGTAGATCTTTGCAAAAATGTGGAAAACATTGTAGCAGTAAAAGAAGCCAGTGGAAACTTCTCTGCAGTAGCGCAGATCATGCATCTTGCTGATGGCTGTGTAGATGTATATTCCGGTAATGATGATCAGATCGTTCCGATGCTGGCCCTGGGCGGAAAAGGTGTAATTTCCGTATTGTCCAACGTGGCTCCGAAGGAGACTCACGATATCTGTGAGCTGTTCTTCAAAGGCGATATTGAGGGCAGCAGAAAACTCCAGTTAAAGGCGCTTCCACTGATCGATGCACTTTTCTGTGAAGTGAACCCGATTCCCGTGAAAGCAGCTTTAAATCTGATGGGTAAGAATGTCGGAGAGCCGAGACTTCCGCTTACTGTAATGGAAACAGCACATCAGGAACTGCTTAGAAAAGAACTGGTAAATTTTGGACTGATGAAATAATGACTGATGGAAATACCGACGAAGGAGAGACTGATGATAAAAGCGATTTTAAATGGATGCAATGGTGCGATGGGACGTGTCATCACCGAGATTGTGTCGAATGACGATGCAATTGAGATCGTTGCAGGTGTGGATATGAATACAGCTGCGTTGGCCGGATATCCGGTTTTTCAGACACTGGAAGAGTGTCCGACAGCCGATGTGGTGATCGATTTTTCTGTTGCAAAAGCGACGGATGGTGTGTTGGCTTATTGTGAAGCGACAAAGACTCCGCTTGTACTTTGCACAACCGGACTTTCCGAAGAACAGTTGGAGCGTGTGGCTAAGGTCAGCGAAAGCAGTGCAGTGCTTCGGTCTGCCAACATGTCTGTAGGAATCAACTTGTTGTTCAAAGTGTTAAAAGAAGTTGCACCGATTCTTGCAGAGGCCGGATTTGATATTGAGATTCTTGAAAAACATCACAATAGAAAACTGGATGCACCAAGCGGAACAGCAATCGCATTGGCGGATGCCATCAATGAAAGTCTGGATCATTGCTATCACTATAAATACGACAGAACTTCTGAGCGCGTGAAACGTGACAAAAAGGAAATCGGAATTCAGGCTGTTCGCGGCGGCACGATCGTCGGTGAACATGATATCATATTTGCAGGACAGGATGAAGTGATCACATTCAACCATACCGCATATTCCAGAGCGATCTTTGGAAAGGGTGCGGTTCAGGCTGCAAAATTCCTGGCTGGAAAAGGTGCAGGAATGTATGACATGTCCGATGTAATTGGATAATTTTGGAAACGAATAATCTCCTTTCTAACGCACATACTAGGGTTAGAAAGGAGATTTTTTTATGGCTAAAATGAAATATTTCTTGTTTTCAGCACTATTTGTATTTGTTATCTGTATGGCTGCGGTA
>JAFSFU010000232.1 GCA_017435025.1 Lachnospiraceae bacterium
ACTATGCCGACAACGGTAGAGGTGGGCGGTGCAACAATCTTCACGGTAGATGTTGATAAATTTGAAAAGATCTAAGGAATTCTATATTACCGGCATATATGGTATGATTATGACCAGAAAACACAAGAAGTATTAAAAAAAATGCAATATTTTGTGAAATCTGTCTTGTGCCAGATATTTCGGTGATATATAATATAAGCAGGTATGAAAGCCATTATTAATGGACGAAGAAGGGAGTAGATTATCATGTCATTCATTGATCTTATGAAAGAAAAAGCCAGAAGCAACAAGAAAACAATTGTTCTTCCGGAGACAGAAGACAAGAGAACCATTGCTGCTACTGCTAAAATTCTGGAAGAGGGCACAGCTGATCTTGTGCTGATCGGTAAAGAGGCAGATATTAAAGCTGCTGCAGCAGAGATCAACGCAGATTTCTCCGCAGTAAAGATTGTTGATCCGGAGACAGATGCTAATTTTGCAGCTTACGCGGAGACTCTTTACGAACTCAGAAAGAACAAAGGCATGACTCTTGAGAAAGCTCAGGAGATCCTTAAGACAGAGTTTATCACATATGGTATCATGATGGTTAAAGCTGGACATGCAGACGGTCTTGTTGCCGGTGCATCCCACTCCACAGCAGATACACTGAGACCGGCACTTCAGATTTTAAAGACAAAACCGGGAACAAAACTGGTATCCGGTTTCTTTATAATGGATGTTCCGAACTGTGAGCTCGGTGCAAACGGTACATTCCTGTTTGCTGACTGTGCGCTTAATCAGGATCCGACATCTGAAGAGCTGGCTGAGATCGCATATGCAAGTGCAAACAGCTTCCAGGCTCTTGTTGGCGAAGAAGCGAAAGTTGCTCTTCTTTCCCATTCCACAATGGGCAGTGCAAAACACGCTCATGTTGATAAGGTAAATGAAGCAGCAAGACTTGCAAAAGGGAAATATCCGGAGTTACTGGTTGACGGTGAATTACAGCTTGATGCTGCGATCGTTCCGTCCGTAGCAGCTTCCAAGGCAAAGGGCAGCAAGGTTGCTGGTCAGGCAAACTGCCTGGTATTCCCGGATCTGGATGCTGGTAACATCGGTTACAAGCTGGTTCAGAGACTTGCAAAGGCAGAAGCTTACGGCCCGGTTATGCAGGGTCTTGCTAAGCCGGTTAACGATTTATCCCGCGGATGCTTCGTTGAGGATATCGTAGGTCTTGTAGCTATGACAGTTGTACAGGCTCAGATGGAATAATTTTCATAATCACTTTTTAACTTTTGATCTGGTGTAGTAAAAAATAATATATATAATAAGGAGTACATCTAAAAATGAATATTTTAGTTATCAACTGCGGAAGCTCTTCTTTAAAGTATCAGTTAATCAACTCTGACACAGAGGCAGTTCTTGCAAAAGGTCTCTGCGAAAGAATTGGTATCGAAGGCAGCATGATCACATATCAGCCGGCAGGTGGCGAGAAAGAAGTTACTGAGTCCCCGATGCCGACACATACACAGGCTATCCAGCTGGTACTTGATGCTCTTACAAACGAGAAGACAGGCGTTATTAAGAGCCTTGCAGAAGTAGGCGCTGTAGGTCACCGTGTAGTTCACGGCGGCGAGAAGTTCACAACTTCCACACTGCTCACAGCAGAAGCTATGGCAGCAATCGAAGAGTGTAACGATCTTGCACCGCTTCACAACCCGGCAAACCTGATCGGTATCCGCGCTTGCCAGGAATTAATGCCGAACGTACCGATGGTAGCTGTATTCGATACTGCTTTCCATCAGACAATGCCGGAAGAAGCTTACCTCTATGGCCTTCCGTACGAGTACTATGAGAAACACCAGGTAAGAAGATATGGTTTCCACGGCACATCCCACAGCTACGTTTCCAAGAAAGCTGCTGAGCTTGCTGGCAAACCGTACGAAGAGATGAAGACAATCGTTTGCCACCTTGGTAACGGTGCTTCCCTCTCTGCTGTTAAATATGGTAAATCCGTAGATACATCCATGGGCTTAACTCCGCTTGAGGGCCTTATCATGGGTACACGTTCCGGTGATATGGATCCGGCTATCATGGAGTACATCGCTAAGAAAGAGAACCTTGACATGGCAGGCGTTATGAACGTTCTGAACAAGAAGTCTGGTGTTCTTGGTGTTTC
>JAFSFU010000233.1 GCA_017435025.1 Lachnospiraceae bacterium
ATCTATAGAGATTTTTTAATTTGCGAGATACTTGAATGTGCGTTTTTACTGGTTAAATTGATTTCAAAGTATCTATGCATGAGAATCGGATTCTGCGATACCCGAAACGAACATTTTGCGGTATCTGAGACCTTCATTTTTTTCATAAGATACTTTACCACCCTTGCTTCTCGTTTTTTCAAGTTCTATAGTATCCATTGATATAAAAATCTCATATAGATACTCCCAGCACGCTTTGAGCTTTATTGTGATATTTCGATTGAGTAAAGATAAATAAGATACTTTCTATAGATGGCTTTTTATTTACTCAATGAAATATCAATTACCACTCTTTATGATAAACAGTTTCACCATTCTTAATTACGGTCTCCACCAGGTTGATGGTGCTGTGATACGGCATAAAGTGGATGGACGGGAATTTCAGAAAGATAATATCTGCCTTCTTGCCCGGCTCCAGGCTGCCGATGGTGTCTGCACGGTCAACGGCAGCAGCACCATTGATGGTCAGAGCTGTGATCACTTCTTCGATGGACATGTTCATATAGATACAGCCCAGTGCAACGAGAAGCGGGATGTTGTTGGTGAAGCAGCTGCCCGGATTCAGGTCAGATGCGAGAGCAACCGCACAACCGGAATCGATCATCTTTCTTGCCGGAGCGAACGGCTCTTTTAAGCAGAACGCAGTTGCCGGAAGAAGAGTGCTGATCACGCCGCTTTCAGCCATCTGTTTGATGCCTTCGTCGGAGGCCTTGAGCAGATGGTCTGCAGAGAATGCGCCGCATCTTGCTGCCAGTTCGGAACCGCCGAGGGAGTAGATCTCGTCCGCATGAACTTTTAATTTGAAGCCCATCTCTTTTGCCTTATTCAGGTAGTATTCGGAATCTTCAATCTCAAATACATTCTTCTCACAGAAGATATCGGCAAACTCAGCCAGATTCTCTTCTTTTACGATCGGCATAACGTCTTTTAAGAGCATATCGATGAATTCACGCTCTTTGCCTTTGTACTGCGGAAGGACGCTGTGCGGACCGAGGAATGTAGTAACGATATCAACCGGATGAATCTTATCCAGTTCTTTCATTGCACGGAGCTGCTTGATCTCTGTGTCACAGTCCATGCCGTAACCGCTCTTGCCTTCTACGGTTGTTACACCGAATTCCAGCATACGGTTCATTCTTTCTTTACCGATTTCTACGAGCTCTTCCAGAGTTGCTTCTTTGGTCGGAATTACTGTGGCATTGATTCCGCCGCCGCGTTCCATAATGGACATATAAGTGTCACCTTTTAATCTCCAGGAGAATTCATTGGCGCGGTAGCCGCCGAAGATGAAGTGGGTGTGGGAGTCAACAAAGCCCGGCATAACGGTTTTTCCTGTCGCGTCGATCACTTCGTACTCATCCATATTTACCATATTGTCCAGTTCTTCTGTTGTTCCTACTGCAAAAATCTTATCATCATGGATCAGAACACCGCCGTCTGCGATGAGACCGATGTCAGCCATGTCTTTGCCCTTTTTCGGAGCCGGACCCTTACAGGTTACCAGCTCAGAGGCATGTCGGATATAACGCTTGCTCATATGATTTCAATCTCCGTATTCTTATAATAAAAACACCTTCCGCCGCCGAACGAACATCCAGCAAGGCGGAAGGCAGTTTAAAGGACAGAACGTTTCTTATCCGTCCGAATTGTTTACGTATTATTTCTCAGTTGCCTCTTTGAAAACTTTCTCGATCAGAGCGTCATCTGCGATGTACGGCATTGTGATCGCGTCGGAGCCTGCGAACTTCTTGTTGTACTCAGCAACTGTCTCGATGGAGTGCGGGTTTCTAGCCCAGTTTCTTCTGGAAACACCAACCATTGTATCCCAAAGGATGGATTCGTGGATGATCTGGTCTGTGAGTTCGGAACCGTCAAGAACGAGACCGAAACCACCGTTGATCGCTTTACCGATACCGGTACCGCCACCGTTGTGGAGAGCGATCAGGGACATACCGCGTGCACAGTTACCTGCGAAGCAGTGTGTAGCCATATCAGCTGTGAAGTTGGAACCATCGTAGATGTTGGATGTCTCACGGTACGGGGAATCTGTTCAGCCTGTATCGTGGTGGTCACGACCCAGCATAACCGGTCCGATCTCACCGTTACGTACCATCTCGTTGAACTTGAGAGCGATATCGTGACGGCCAAGAGCATCCTGGTAAAGGATACGGCACTGTGTACCAACTACAAGCTGGTTCTTTTCAGCATCGCGGATCCATACCCAGTTGTCACGATCCTGGAAACGACGGTTCGGATCGATGATCTCCATAGCAGCGTGGTCAGTCTTAACCAGATCCTCGTGCTTACCGGATAAGCAGCACCAACGGAACGGGCCATAACCGTAGTCAAATAACTCCGGTCCAAGGATATCTTCAACGTAGGACGGGAAGATGAAACCTTCGGATGTATCAACACCGTTCTTGGAGATATCTTTGTTGCCCGCATCGAATACAGCTTTCATAAATGCGTTGCCGTAGTCGAAGAAGTAGGAACCGTTGTCAACCAGTGTTTTAATAAGGTGGAAGTGCTTTGTAAGTGTAGCATCTACCATCTTACGGAAGTTCTCTTTATCATGATCTAACATCTCTGTTCTCTGCTCGAATGTAAGACCCTGCGGGCAGTAGCCTCCGTCGTACGGAACGTGGCAGGAAGTCTGGTCGGAGAGAAGGTCGATCTTAATGTTGCTGTTTACTGCATACTCAAGAAGGTCAACGATGTTGCCGTAGAATGCGATGGAAATAGCTTCTTTCTTTTCCATATACTCGAATGCCATCTTGAAAGCTTCTTCCGGAGTATTTGCAATCTTGCTTACCCAGCCCTGGCTGTGTCTTGTCTCGATACGGGAGTAGTCAACTTCTGCAACGATACCAACACCGCCTGCGATCTCGATCGCCTTCGGCTGAGCGCCGCTCATGCCGCCGAGACCGGATGTTACGAATAAGTGACCTGCAAGGTCGCCGTCAGCCGGAACACCGAGGAACTTACGTCCTGCATTTAAGATTGTATTGAATGTACCATGAACGATACCCTGCGGTCCGATATACATCCAGCCGCCGGCTGTCATCTGGCCGTAGGAGGAGCAGCCCATAGCAGTTGCTTTTGCCCATGCCTGCGGGTTGTCGCCTTCACCCACCATAAGGCCGTTTGTAAGGATTACACGCGGAGCCTGTTTATGGGAGTGGAAAAGTCCTAACGGATGACCGGACATAACAACAAGTGTCTGCTCATCAGTAAGAACCTCAAGATATTTCTTTAAAAGCTGATACTGCATCCAGTTCTGGCATACCTGACCTGTCTCACCGTATGTAACCAGTTCGTACGGATAGAGAGCGATATCATGGTTCAAGTTGTTGTCGATCATAACCTGCATTGCTTTACCCTGTACACAGTTTCCCTTATATTCGTCGATCGGTTTGCCGTAGATTCTCTCCTTCGGCATAAAACGGTAACCGTAGATACGGCCGTGTGTTAAGAGCTCTTCCATAAACTCCGGAGCAAGTGCTTCGTGGAGCTCTTCCGGAACATAACGAAGTGCGTTCTTTACTGCAAGCTTTTTCTCGTGGTCAGAAAGTGTCAGCTCACGCATCGGAGCGCGGCGGATGCCTTCTTTAAACACCGGATACTCCGGAAGGACCGGATCCAGCTTGATTGTCATAGCATTTCCGATTTCTTTGTTGTTCATTGCTAATCATCCTTTCTTATAAATAATCTGCAATTAAAACTGCAATTTTTACATGCAAAATTTGCAGCGGTTCTGTCCGCTACTAAATCTGATTCTATCATAACAGAAAAAATGCGAAATGCCTACTGAAAGTGTGAAAAAATTTGAATATTTTACCGCAAAATGAAGGAGAATACGCTAACATATTAGCATGGTAAAGCAAAGAAGTGCGAAAATGATAAAAAAAGTGTAAAAAATTCAGTTATCTACATAGACGTTTTGGGGGTTTTCGATTATAATAGACTTTAAAGTATGAAACCATAAATCCACTCAAAGTAAAGGAGAGATTACCAATGAATAAAGTATTGATTACAGGACATGATCTTACCGTTGACCAGATCGTAGCAGTATGCCGCGATAAGGCAGAGGTTGTTCTTTCTGATGAGAGCAGAGAAAAGATCCTGGCTTCCAGACAGATCGTAGATGATCTGGTTGACGAGAAAAAAGTAGTTTACGGAATCACAACCGGTTTCGGTAAGTTCAGTGATGTTGTTATTTCCCAGGATGAACTGAAATTACTTCAGAAGAACCTGATCATCACTCACGCAGTAGGTGCTGGCGATCCGTTCACAGAGGATATTGCAAGAGGTATCCTTCTTCTTCGTATCAACAACCTGTCCAACGGCTTCTCCGGTATTCGTCTTGAGACAATCGAGACAATGATCGCTATGTTAAATAAGGGTGTAACTCCGTTTATTCCGGAGAAAGGTTCTCTCGGCGCATCCGGTGACCTTGCACCGTTATCCCATATGGTACTTCCGATGATCGGTCTTGGCCTTGCTTACTACGAGGGCGAGCTCCTTCCGGGCGCAGAAGCTATGAAACGCGCAGGCATCCCGGTGATCGAGCTTTCCGCAAAAGAAGGACTTGCACTGAACAATGGTACACAGGCTATGACATCCGTTGGTGCTCATGCTGTGAACGATGCAATTGATTTATTAAAGACAGCTGATATCGCAGCTGCACTGTCCTTCGAGGCACAGAACGGTGTTGTTGATGCTCTTGATCCGCGTGTACACAAAGTTCGTCCGCATGCTGGTCAGATGGCAACAGCAAGAAACCTTTTAAAACTTCTTGCAGACAGCAAGAACACAACACGTCAGGGTGAGATCCGTGTACAGGATGCTTACTCCCTCCGCTGCTGCCCGCAGATCCACGGTGCAAGTAAGGATGCTGTGAACTATGTTCAGGGTCGTGTAGATATCGAGATCAACTCTGTAACAGATAACCCGCTTATCTTCCCGGAAGACAGAGCTGGTATCTCCGGCGGTAACTTCCACGGACAGCCGATGGCTATCACATTTGACTTCTTAAAGATCGCAGAAGCAGAGCTTGCTAACGTTTCCGAGCGTCGTATCGAGCGTCTTGTAAACCCGGCATACAGCGGACTTCCGGCATTCTTAGTAGCAAACGGCGGTGTAAACTCCGGTTTCATGATCGTACAGTACTCCGCAGCTGCTCTTGTATCCGAGAACAAAGTTCTTGCTCATCCGGCATCTGTTGACTCCATCCCGTCCTCCGCTGGTCAGGAAGACCACGTAAGTATGGGTACAATCGCTGCAAGACAGGCTGCAGAGATCGGCCGCAACGTTCGCCGCGTACTTGCTATGGAGCTTATGATCGCATGTCAGGGTATCGATATGAGAGGCAACAAGGGTCTTGGTAAGGGTACACAGGCTGCATATGATCTTGTTCGTAAGGGTTGCCCGTATCTTGCAGAAGACCGCGAGATGTATGATGATATCAACTACTGTGAGCAGATCATTGCTGACGGTTCCCTGATCCGTGCCGTAGAAGAAGCTCTCGGTGAGGCAATCGAATACTAATTAACAATTCAAGACGGCGGGTCACCCGGCGAAAGGACATGTGTTAAGAAGAAACCCGTCATACGATAAAAAAGATGAGTTATAAAATTGTAAAAAAAGATAAAGCCAACTACAGCACCTCCGCCTGGAGCGGGGGTGCGACCACAGAAATCCAGATCATGCCGGAGGGAAGCCGCTATGCGGACCGCGAATTCCTTTGGAGACTCAGTTCTGCGACGGTAGAGGTGGAAGAAAGTACGTTCACTGCACTGCCGGATTATGACAGACTGATCATGATGTTGGAAGGCGAGATGGATCTGTGTCACAACAATGGTCCGTGGGTTCATCTGGCTGAGTTCAAGCCACATGCGTTTGACGGTGGTGATGAAACACTGAGCAAGGGTAAGGTTGTAGACTTTAACCTGATGCTCCGCAAAGGGAAATGCCGCGGTGCTGTGGTGCCGATGGTGTTCTCAAAGGATGCATTGGAAATGGCATCTGAATTATTGGTTTCGGAACTGAAATCTTGCCGTGACTGTATGATCTACTGTCATTGCGGAACGCTGTACATAACAATGGAAGATGGAAGTGAATTGGAACTGAAAGCCGGAGAATCGTTGCAGATGTCCGGTGATTTTGAACATGCAGATTGGAAATTCCGCGGAGAGACAGGCGTTCGCGCTGTGGTCGCTGCGGTTTGGAGTGTGTAATATTCAGGAGGAATGATAACCATGGCAAATAAATTATTAGAGTGCGTACCGAACTATAGTGAAGGCCGCGATATGGAAAAGATTGAAAAGATTCTTGATAATTTCAGAGGAAAACAGGACGTTAGACTTCTGGACTATCAGATGGACCCGAGCCACAACCGTCTGGTTGTAACTGTTATCGGTGAGCCGGAGGCATTAAAGAACGCAGTTGTTGCTTCCTACGGCACAGCTGTTGAACTGATCGATATGACAAAGCATGAAGGTCAGCATCCGAGAATGGGCGCAGTTGACGTTTGTCCGTTTATCCCGTGCCGCAATACAACAGTAGCAGAAGCTGATGAGACCGCAAAGGCAGTTGCTAAGGAAGTAGGCGAGAAATACGGTATTCCGTGCTTCTTATATGAAGATTCCGCATCCGCTCCGCACAGAGTAAACCTTGCAAGCATCCGTAAGGGTCAGTTCGAGGGTATGGCTGAGAAGTTAAAAGATACAGAGAAGTGGGCTCCGGACTTCGGACCGGGTGAGATCCATCCGACAGCCGGTGTTACAGCAATCGGTGCAAGAATGCCGCTCGTAGCTTTCAATGTAAACCTTGGCACAGACAACCTTGAGATCGCAAACGAGATCGCAAAGAGAATCCGTCACATTAACGGTGGTTACCGTTTCATCAAAGCAATCGGCATCATGCTTGAGGACAGAAATATCGCTCAGGTTTCCATGAACCTCACAAACTATGAGAAGACAGCTGTTTACCGTGCATTTGAGGCAGTTAAGATGGAAGCTAGACGTTATGGTGTTCCGGTGCTTGAGTCTGAGATCGTAGGTCTCCTTCCGATGCAGGCACTTGTTGACTGTGCAGAGTACTACCTTCAGGTAGCAAACTTCGATCCGGCACAGGTAATGGAAAACAGACTTCTGGAGGAAGAATAATCATGGCAGATTTAAAGAATTTATCCGTTGAAGAATTCGCAGCTGTTACTGCATCTGACGCTCCGGCTCCGGGCGGTGGAAGTGTGTCTGCTCTTGCAGGTGCTCTCGGTGCAGCTCTTGCTGAAATGGTTGCAAACCTGACAGTTGGCAAAGCAAAATATGCAGAAGTAGAAGATGAGATGAAAGAACTCTCCGCAAAAGGCGCTGAGATCAGAAGTGAACTGATCGCAGGTATCCAGAAAGATACAGAGTCCTTCACCATGTATATGAACGCTCTTGGTATGCCGAAGGACACAGACGAGCAGAAGGCAGTGAGAAGAGAAGCAATGCAGAATGGCCTTAAGGAAGCAGCAAAAGTTCCGCTTGAGGTTGCTGAGACTGCAGCAAAGATCTTCCCGATCGCTGAGGCAGTTGTAAAACGCGGCAACACAAACGCTGTTACAGATGGTCTTGTAGCATCTATGATGGCAAGAACAGCTGTGATCGGTGCGCTGTTCAACGTAAAGATCAATCTTGGTTCCATCAAGGACGAAGCTTTTGTAGCTGATATGGCTGCAAAGGTAAAAGCTCTTGAGGAACTGGCTATCACAAGCGAGCAGGCAATCCTGAAAGCTTGCGAACTGTCCAACGAGTTATACTAATATTGAATTGTTTTGGGGCATGCTTTTGCATGCCCTATTTTTTTGTTTGAATATTTCTATAGGCTGAAAAAAGTCCTCCAGTATACTTATATGGCGACTTGTGGTATATTTTGAATTGAATTATTTGCATATGGAACTTGGTACCGTTTTGAAAAAAGAAATTTCCGCTTTGGAATTTTATTTACGGCATGCGCCGAAGGAGGATGATCGAGCTGAAAAATTATTGAAAGAAGAATCTGGCTTTCAAGAACTCCTTCTTCCCTATTTTAAACCGAAATCCCAGACGCAAGCAAAATGGATGAATGCGGGTTATGAGAGAAATATGAATTATCCGGAGAAGCTAATTCACCAAACAAGTATTGGCATCAACGTCCGTTCCAAATCAGAAGCCATGATTTTAACTGCGCTTCATGGGATAGTGCCAGCATTTTTTATGATAGAAAGCATGTTATAATAGATGTAAATGGAGGATAATTATGAAGATTAAGAAAATTGATGGTAATTTTACAGTTTGCAAAGTTGATGACTATTCCTGCGTGAAGCTGGATGCGGAGTTCTGTTTTGTTGGAAAAACGGACGAGGAAAATTCATTGGTATGTCTTACAAAGGATGTTCCAGAACAAACTGTTGAACGAGAAGATGGATGGAGGGCGTTTCGGATTGAAGGGATACTGGATTTTTCGTTGATTGGTATTTTGGCTAAAATCGCGTTACTACTTGCAGAAGAAGCAATTGGAATTTTTGTGGTTTCTACATTTAATACCGATTATGTGTTTGTAAAGAAAGAAAATGAGGAGCGGGCGTTAAAGAAATTGGAAGAAAACGGATATGAGGTCTGCAAAAATCTATATACAAAATAATCGATTGAGTATATACTATTTTGTTCGCAAATAAAGCAAAATAATGGGATTTTTCCAGTTTTGAGTTTATATAGGGAAAAAGTAATGCCTGATATACCAGAAGTAACGAAAATGAGTATATTTTACAATGGATATTATGTATATGTACTCTCAACATGTGGAGGGGATATTCAGTTGTCAAGTTTGCTTCGGATCAGTGATAAGGAATGTAAAAAAGCCAGTCCTATGATACAAAATAAGCAAATAAAAAGGGAGTGTCGCTCCAATGATACCGAAATCAAATTGATTTTATATCATTGTGTGACACTCCCATTATGATATCAACTACTAACGGCTGATATCGTAATTCATATTCATCAGATTCTTGATTGTCTTTGCATCGTCTGTGATGTTTGCGTCGCCGCGGATGGTGTGCTTGAGGGCACTGCTTGCAACTGCAAAGTTTACCATATCCATCGGTCTGTAATTCTTCATCATTGCGTAGATCAGGCCGCTGGCGAAGGCGTCACCGCCGCCGACACGGTCGAGGATATTGAAGCGGAACAGCTTACTTTCAAAAGTGTGACCCTCATACCACATAAACGCTTTCAGGCTGTTTTCGCTTCCGCTGTGGGCGTAGCGCACGTGGCGGGCAATGCATTTGATATTTGGATAGCGCTCTACAAATGCGTGGAACACTTCATCCTGCTGTTCGTAGCTTGGCTGGAACGGGATACCGTCTTTCTTGTCGCCTTTGCTGTGGTCATTTTCGTCAACCCAGAGATGATACGGCTCAATACCGAAGAGCACATCCACATACGGAAGGCACTCCGTACAGAAGTCACGGGCTTCATCCCAGGACCAGAGGGTATTACGGAAATTGCCGTCAAAGCTGACGATCAGACCTTTTTCCTTTGCGATACGCAGACAGTCGATTATTAACTGACGGCAGTTTGCGGAAAGTGCCGGAGTGATACCGCTAAGATGGAGCCATGTAAAGTTTTCGAGAAGAGCTTCCAGATCAACGGTGCTGTAATCAAATTCCGTGAAAGCACTGTTCTTGCGGTCATAAGTTACCTTGCTGGCACGGATTCCGTAGCCGGTCTCAAGATAGTAGCTTCCGAGACGATGGGTCGGTGTCTGCTCCGGAGTGCTTAAGATACATGGACTGCAGTGGACATCATTGCTTCGCAGCATACGAATGGCACTTTTTCCAAGGCTGTTATTCGGAACAACTGTGAAGAAAGTGCTGTCGATACCAAGGTTTGCAAGTGCCAGAGCAATGTTTGCTTCACTTCCACCGTAGCTTGCCTCAAAGCTGGATGCCATACGGATCTTTTCATAGTTTGGCGGTGTCAGTCTCAGCATGATCTCACCGATGGTGATAAAGCGATGTTCAGACTTGGGAAGTATTGGATTGTTGTGTTCCATAATAACCTCCTATTTAAAATATGTCATCATAAATGCAGCAATAATCTCCATGCCTTTATGTAGATCCTTCACATTCAGGTGTTCTTCTCTGGTGTGTGCACCGACACCCATGTGACCGCCGAAGCAGATTGCCGGAATACCGGTGGAGAGCGGAATGTTGCAATCGGTGGAACCGGACGAACATGGTACGCGATTGCCGGTGAAGGCTTCAATAATGTTTAAGGCTTTGTCTACAAGTGCAGCCTGTTTTTCTTCATCCACATCTCCGGTACACGGGCGTTCACCTAACAGTTCACACTCGACAGTCACGTTGTCCATGTTGTTGTAGGAATCAATAACAGACATAAAGAACTTGTTCATATCCGCAAGGCTTTCACGCACATCAGAACGGTATTCAAAACGCATTTCTGCGTACTGTGCAATGGTGTTGATGGAAGTGCCGCCGGAAATAGTACCAACATTGTAGGTGCTCTTTCCTGCTTTCGGAACATGGTAGGAGTAGAGGGTGTTGATCATGGAGGATAAAGCCTGGATCGCATTCTGATTTCCGAAGCATCCGTAGGAGTGACCGCCCTCAGTGTGGATTCCCACGCGGTAGCGGAGAGAGCCAACAGCACCGGTTACCATCTCATCGTAAGAACCGTCAAGAGCTACCAGTTCTGCAATCTTTCCCTCATAGTCTTTCATAACCTGGCGGATACCTTTTAAGTTGCCAAGACCTTCTTCGCCGGAACTTGCCACGAAAAGAAATCCCTGTTTGGGAATCATATTCTTCTTTGTAAGCCAGCTGGCGAGCAGCATCATAATCGCAACATTGGAAGTATTGTCGCCGACACCCGGACAACGCATAATGTCTCCGTCATAGACTACATCAAACGGCTCCATATCCGGGAAAACCGTATCGATATGGGCACTGAATACGACAAGATCTTTCTGTGCTTCACAGTGGAACGGGTAGATGACATTCAAAGCACTGTCTACATAGGCACCTTTGCATCCTTCTTTTTCGAACCAGTCACAGATGAACTTTGCGCGAAGTTCCTCGTGGTTGGACGGAGCCGGAATACGGCATAAGGTATCGAGAAGTTTTACGAGAGTATCCTGGTTCTCTGCGATGTAAGTTTTTAATTCTGTATCTAATAGGTTGTTCATGGCAGTAGCCTCCTTAAAAATAAATTGCATTTTTATAGGGACAAGGCCCCGAAACAGATTCGAGGCCCGGTTATTTAGCAAATTTTCTTTTCCTGCATGACTGGTTCACTGGTCAGCTCAATGCCAAGCTTCTTAAAAATACTCTTATCTGCATCCGAGAGCAGTACGGAGGTATGAGCCTGACAGCCGCGCAGCTTCGGCAGCTGTTCCAGCGCTTTCTGTGCGTTGGAATCGGTAGCCGCACTGGTGGAGAGTGCGATCAGTACCTCGTCGGAATGGAGTCGCGGGTTTGCACTGCCCAGATAATTGACTTTTAACTTTTGGATCGGTGCGATCGCTTCCGGAGAGATCAGATCGATATCCGGATCGATGACGCCCAGTTCTTTCACCGCGTTCAGTAAGACAGCGGCAGATGCACCGAGCAGTTCTTTGGTCTTGCCGATGACAATTTTTCCGCTCGGAAGTTCCAATGCAGCAGCCGGAGCACCAATCTCTTTGGAGATGTTCTGTGCAGCAGGCACCACCGGGCGATCGGATGTGGAAATCTTTGCCTGTTTCATGATCAGTGCGATCTTATCGGCTTCGTCCCGCGGAAGATCACCGCGAACGATCTTTTCCAATGCCTGATAGTAGCGGCGGATAATTTCCTGGTGGGATGCCTGACGGCATGCTTCATCATCAAAGATGCAGCAGCCAACCATATTAACACCCATATCGGTCGGGGATTTATACGGACATTCGCCGAAGATACCTTCGAACATGGCACTCAGCACCGGGAAGATTTCCACGTCACGGTTGTAGTTGACGGTGGTTGTTCCGTAAGCTTCCAGATGGAACGGGTCGATCATATTGACATCGTTGAGATCAGCAGTTGCTGCCTCATAAGCCAGATTGACCGGATGTTTGAGCGGCAGATTCCAGATTGGGAATGTCTCAAATTTCGCATAGCCGGCTTTGATGCCACGTTTGTTTTCGTGATACAGCTGGGATAAGCAGGTGGCCATTTTTCCGCTGCCCGGTCCCGGTGCGGTCACGATCACAAGCGGTCTGGAAGTTTCAATATAGTCATTCTTTCCGAAACCTTCCTCGCTTACGATGTGAGGGATATCGCTCGGATAACCGTCGATTGTGTAGTGGCGGTATACTTTGACTCCCATTTTTTCCAGTTTATTCTTGAACTGTACGATAGCCGGGACTTCCGCGTAGTGTGTGATCACCACGCTGCCAACGTAGAGACCGCGGTCTGCAAACACGCGGATCAGACGAAGAACGTCTACGTCGTATGTGATTCCGAGGTCATAACGGATCTTATTCTTTGTAATATCAGCTGCGTTGATGGCAATGATGATTTCTGCCTGATCGGAGAGCTGCATCAGCATGCGCAGTTTACTGTCCGGTTCAAATCCCGGAAGAACTCTGGAGGCGTGAAAGTCATCAAACAGTTTTCCTCCAAATTCCAGGTATAATTTATCATCGAACTGGCTGATGCGTTCACGAATATGGTCAGACTGCATAGCCAGGTATTTCTCGTTGTCGAAGCCCAGTTTTCGCATCGTTGGTTTTCCTCCTGTATCAATCAATAGATATCCCTATTATCTTACAAAATTACTCATTTGAACAGACTTTTTTTGAAAAAATTGCAGGAAAAAACCGCCGCAGCTTCCGGTTCTTTTCGTGTGAAAACTGCAGCGGTTTCAGAATCGCTTATTTATGCAAAAAACAGCTTGTTCAGTGTCATCGGATCGATATACTGTCCATCTTTATAGACACGCATATTGCCGGACGCAACTTCGTCGATCAGCATCACGTTGCCGTCTGCGTCGTAACCGAATTCAAACTTAATGTCATACAATTCCAGGCCCTTTGCAGCCAGATCATCTGCAACGATCTTTGTGATCGCCTGGGTCTGGTCTTTGCGTAGTGCAGGGCACCGCAGCTGGCAAATACGCCAGCCAGCTGCTCAAAGCAAGCTGCGCGAGCTACGCCAAAGGGC
>JAFSFU010000234.1 GCA_017435025.1 Lachnospiraceae bacterium
GAAGCGTACAGTTCCATCATGCGCTCCAGCTGCTCTCCGATCCGGTCTGCCGTCCCCGGCTCTTTTAAAAACAAGAATAACGGGCCGTAAACTGCCGTGTAGAAACAAGTGACACCCGGTATAACTTTGGAATGTCCCTCGATCAGCATTCTGGCTTTCTCCAAATACGGAATTGCCTGCTCCGGCTCCAGAAACCAGCGCATCGACATCAGAAGATTCCATTCACCTTCCAAATCCGAAAACTGCTCTGTCTGATCCAGTTCTCTGCGCACTTTTGCCAGCTGCTCCACCAGCGTTTCCACATCTCGTTCTTTTATACTCTGAAGTGCTCTTTTCAGCATGCAAAAGAGTTCCTCATATGTACACACAAATATACCCCTCTCTGTGCGTGTCAGTCTCCAAACACCCGGAAACTGTTAGTTCTCACTGGCAAACATATGTAAGTTCAGCGTCTTTGATAAATATTCCAACATGTTCTGGCCTGCGATGCTGTTGCCCTTCTCATCCAGTGCCGGACCGTAAATACCGATACCCATACGTTTCTCAACGACAGCAAGAATACCGCCGCCTACACCGCTCTTGGACGGAATTCCGACACGAACCGCAAATTCACCGGAACCGTCGTACATACCACAGGTCAGCATAATAGACTTAACCAGTCTTACAGCCTCTGCATCCATCAGGCGGACACCAGTCTCCGGATGTCTTCCGCCACTCGCCATAACCAGACCAAGATTTGCCAGGCTTTCGGCTGTCACACTCAGAGAACACATCTTTGTATATAATCTTAAAGTTTCTTCTACGTCTGCATCAATGATGCCTTTACTCTGCAATAAATATCCGATCGCACGGTTTCTCGCACAGTGGCTCATCTCAGACTCGAATACCTTTTCATCTATCACAATGCCCGGATCCATGCACACACGTCTTGCATACGCCAGCATATCCTCAAACGTTACCTCCGGCACCAGATATCCGATCGTCGCGATCGCTCCCGCATTGATCATCGGATTGAACGGTTTATCGTCTGCCATATCCAGCTTTAAAAGGGAGTCAAATGCGTCGCCGGACGGTTCCATACTCATCTTTTCAAATACACGCTCATATCCCAAACGTTCTAACGCAAACGCCAGGGAAATAACTTTTGAAATACTCTGGATCGTAAAACGTTTCTTTGTGTCTCCAGCTGTATAACGGTCACAAGATTTCGTGATCACACAGACACCGAGATCATGCTTATCCGCTCTCGCAAGTTCCGGAATATAAGATGCACATTTACCTTGCTCAATATGTTTTTTTCCAATCTCAAGAGCCTCTGCTAATACTTTTTCCATCTCCATGCCCTCTTTCTATGTAAAATAATCGGTCTTTTCCGTAGCCTATATTATAACATATTCTTAACAATCTGCAAAGAAAAAAGGCAGCCCGGAAATAAATTCCGAGCCACCCATTGTTTGTCTTTCAATTGTCCGACTATATCGAATCTTACTGTAAGAAGATAACGCCGCCCGGACCAAGCGGAAGGTTCAGTGTGTACCAAATGATCAGCTGTGCGATCCATACTACTGCGAAGGATGCAGAGAACGGGATCATGTTAGCGATAATTGTACCGATACCTACGTTCTTGTCGTA
>JAFSFU010000026.1 GCA_017435025.1 Lachnospiraceae bacterium
AGGAAGTTTCTATCGCAGGACGTATGATGTCCAAGCGTGTTATGGGTAAGGCCTCTTTCTGTGGAATTCAGGATTTAAAGGTTAACCGCCGTAAAGAGATCGCACAGAAGATCAAAGAGGCAAGAGAGCAGGGCGACCTGTCCGAGAACGCAGAGTATGATGCAGCGAAAGATGAGCAGAGAGATATCGAAGCGAGAATCGAAGAGCTGGAGAAACTGTTAAAGAACGCAGAAGTTGTTGTTGAGGATGAAGTAAACCTGGACAAGATCAACGTTGGATGCGTAGTAAAAGTATATGACAGAGAATTTGAAGAGGAAATGGAGTTCCAGCTGGTTGGTTCCACAGAAGCAAACAGCCTTCAGAACAAGATTTCCAATGAGTCTCCGGTTGGTCACGCACTGATCGGCAAGAAGGTAGGCGACGTTGTTGACGTTGAGACTCAGGCAGGTGTGATCCAGTACGAAGTTCTGGATATCAAGAGAATGGATTAATTTTTCAACATAAGGAGAGAGAACAGTGGCAGAGCAGGCAAATCAGAAGAAGGGCCAGCAGCCGGAGCAGGACCTTAACCAGCTGTTAAAGGTGCGTCGCGAAAAGCTGGCAGAGTTACAGGAGAACGGCAAGGACCCGTTCGTGATCACAAAGTATGATCAGACTGCACACAGTGCAGATATCAGAGATAATTACGCAGAATTCGAAGGCAAGGAAGTTTCTATCGCAGGACGTATGATGTCCAAGCGTGTTATGGGTAAGGCCTCTTTCTGTGGAATTCAGGATTTAAAAGGCAATATGCAGTGCTATGTTGCCAGAGATGACATCGGCGAAGATTCTTACAAGGATTTCAAGAAGATGGATATCGGTGATATCGTTGGTATCAAAGGTATTGTTTTTACAACAAAGACAGGTGAAATCTCTGTACATGCACACGAAGTAACTATGTTATCCAAGTCCCTCCAGATTCTTCCGGAGAAGTACCATGGATTAACAAACACAGATATGCGTTACCGTCAGAGATACGTTGACCTGATCATGAACGCAGATGTAAAAGATACTTTCATCAAGCGTTCCAAGATCATTTCTGCAATCCGCAGATACTTAGACACACAGGGCTTCATCGAGGTTGAAACTCCGATGCTGGTTGCAAATGCAGGTGGTGCAGCAGCAAGACCGTTCGAGACACATTTCAACGCTCTTGATGAGGATTTGAAACTTCGTATTTCTTTAGAGCTCTATTTAAAGAGACTGATCGTAGGCGGCTTAGAGCGTGTTTACGAAATTGGCCGTGTATTCCGTAACGAAGGTCTTGATACAAGACATAACCCGGAATTTACACTGATGGAGCTTTACCAGGCATACACAGATTACCACGGTATGATGGATCTCACAGAGAACCTCTATCGTCACGTTGCTCAGGAAGTACTTGGTACAACCAAGATCGTCTTCAACGGTATTGAGATGGATCTCGGAAAGCCGTTCGAGCGTATCACAATGCTTGATGCAGTTAAGAAATACTCCGGCGTAGACTTCAATGAGATTCATACTCTTGAAGAAGCTAGAGCGATCGCAAAAGAGAAGAACGTAGAGTTTGAAGAGAGACATTCCAAGGGTGAGATCCTGAACCTCTTCTTCGAGGAGTTCGTAGAGGAACACCTGGTTCAGCCGACATTCGTTATGGACCACCCGATCGAGATTTCTCCGCTTACAAAGAAGAAACCGGAAGATCCGAACTATGTAGAACGTTTCGAGTTCTTTATGAACGGCTGGTAGATGGCAAATGCGTACTCCGAGCTGAACGAGCCGATCGACCAGAGAGAGCGTTTCAAAGAGCAGGAGAAGCAGCTTGCACAGGGTAATGACGAAGCGAACACAACAGATGAAGACTTCATGTATGCTCTGGAGCTTGGTATGGCACCGACAGGCGGTATCGGTTTCGGTATCGACCGTATGTGCATGCTGTTAACAGACTCTCAGGCAATCCGTGATGTATTACTGTTCCCGACAATGAAGAGCCTTGGCGGTGACAAGAAGTCCGAGAAGGCAGCTCCGGTTGCTCAGGCAGCAGCTGTAGAAGCTCCGGCAGTAGAAACAGCTCCGGTTGTTGAAGAAGTGATCGACTTCTCCAACGTACAGATCGAGCCGTTATTCGCAGACCACGTTGACTTTGATACATTCTGTAAGTCTGACTTCCGTGCAGTAAAAGTTAAAGCATGTGAAGCTGTTAAGAAGTCTAAAAAGCTCCTTCAGTTCACTTTAGACGACGGAACAGGCACAGATCGTACAATTTTAAGCGGTATTCACGCATATTATGAGCCGGAAGAGTTGGTTGGTAAGACTCTTATTGCGATCACAAACCTTCCGCCGCGTGCAATGATGGGTATTGAGTCCAATGGTATGCTTATGAGCGCAGTTCACACAGAGAACGGTGAGGAGAAGTTACATCTTCTGATGGTTGATAACCATATCCCGGCTGGTGCGAAGCTGTACTAAATAGAATGATGGATGCCCTCGGAACGATTGGTTTCGAGGGCATTTTGCTTACTTGAAGAAAGGGTTATACCATGAATTTGGACCTTGTCATCCTGGCCTTGATCGCAGACAGACCGCATTATGGGTATGAGATAAAAAAATATCTGGAACAGTATTATGATTCGGTGACCAGCGTAAACACCAATACATTATATCCGATATTACGACGATTTGTTGACGCAGGATATGCGGAGAAAAGTGTGATTGTAGAAGCTGGAAAGCCGAATAAAAACATCTATACGATAACGCCTGAAGGACGCAGGAAAATTGTAAAAGAGCTTCGTTCCTTTTCGGATTCCATATTTCATGAGAGAGATGCGTGTATGCTGCGCCTCATGTACTTTGACTGGATGGACAAAAATGCGAGAATCCGTTTGCTGGATGGAAGAGAAGCATGTATATTGGAAACGATGGAACAGACGAAAAAACCGCATAATTTCCCTAAGGCTCATCCGATCATCAGAGAACTGGGAAATGAAAATTACCTTGCGGAACTAAGAGCAATCTGATTTTGGAAGATGCAATGATTCCTTTTGAGAATCAGAAAATGGAAAGTCTGGACAAAGCGGTACAGTCCGGTCTTTATGCAACCTGGATTCTGATGCAGCGCTGCTATCCGATGATGAAAGAACATGGCGGTTCCATTATCAACCTGGGAACCAGAGCAGCACAGGGATTGGATGGTTTCGCAAGCTACGGTGCTGCAAAAGCAGGCGTTATGTCTCTTAGCATGACTGCTGCTCATGAGTGGGGTAAAGACAATATCCGTGTAAACACAATTGTACCGCTGTTCTTAAGTGAGAATCTCAGAGATTCCACAGATCCGGCTAGAATGAAACTGAGAGAAGTTGTAGAAACACAGACCGCGCAGGCGACAGCTTTAAAGAGAGTCGGCTATGTAGAGGATATCGTACCGGTTGTATTATTTATGGCAAGTGACGACAGCCGTTGGATCACAGGTCAGCACAT
>JAFSFU010000027.1 GCA_017435025.1 Lachnospiraceae bacterium
CAAATGCGATCGGTTCCTTTAAGATCCTTTCTGAGGCAGGTATTGCAGCTGGTGTAAGACGTATTGAAGCTTTGACATCTGACGGTCTCATTGCTCACTACGAGCAGGTTGAGAGGGAGTTCCACGCTGCTGCAGCTGCTGCAAAAGCGAACCCGGCAGATTTAACAGCTAAGATCACAGCAATGATGGAAGAGATCAAAGCTCTTCATGCTGAAAATGAGAAGTTAAAATCCAAGATGGCGAAAGAAGCAATGGGCGACGTTATGGATCAGGTAAAAGAGGTGAAGGGCGTAAAAGTTCTTGCTGTGAAAGCTGATGGCGTTGATATGAACGGCTTAAGAAATCTTGGAGACCAGTTAAAAGAAAAACTGGGCGAGGGCGTGATCGTTATCGCTTCTGTACTTGACGGCAAAGTTAATCTTATGGCGACAGCAACAGACGGCGCAATGAAGCAGGGAGCTCATGCAGGCAACCTGATCAAAGCGATCGCAGGTCTTGTTGGCGGCGGCGGCGGAGGTCGTCCGAATATGGCTCAGGCAGGCGGTAAGAACCCGGATGGTGTTGCTGCAGCCCTTGAAAAAGTAATGGATGTCGTTTCTGAACAGATTAAGTAAAAAGTCACATAAAAAAATTCAGTTTTTGTAAAAAAATATGTTGACGAATGTGTAATTTATGATATAATCATAGCTGTGCTAAAAAATACCCAAACAGTTGTATTACGCACAATTACACAACTGGAGGGAGGTTAGGTGAGCTATGTCAAACGTAATCGTTAAAGAAAACGAAAGTCTGGACAGTGCTTTACGCAGATTCAAGAGAAACTGCGCAAAGGCAGGTATTCAGCAGGAAATTCGTAAAAGAGAGCATTATGAGAAGCCGAGCGTAAAGCGTAAGAAAAAATCTGAGGCTGCAAGAAAGCGCAAATATAACTAATTATTAAAAGCGTAAAGAAGATATTTCTGTATAGGGATATCTTCTTTTTTCGTTCATATATTTATATGAAAACATATCCATTCGGAGCTTAATGGAAACCAATTCGTTTAGTGAAACATCAATGATGGTTGTGGGACGAAATCTGCTGCGGATTGAAAACTATAGAAGTATTCTTCAGTATTCTGACAAGAATATACGGGTTCAGGCAAAAAAGTACCAGTTGTCGATTACCGGTGAAAAGCTTCTGATCCGATATTATGATAAGGAGGAAATGGAGGTCATCGGAATTTTTCATGCAATCTGTCTGGAACAGGGAGGGCATTCATGAAAATACGGAAACCATTTTTTTTATGCGGCGGCGTGAAAATCCTTGTCTCAGGTCAGGATTCAGAACGTTTCTTCAATATTGCTGTAAGACGCGGACTTCACATCTGTAATATTGCAGAAGCGGATGAGGGAGCTGTCATGTGTTGGACATCAATTCGGGACTTGAAACGGTTGAAAGATATTCGTAGAAAAACCGGTGTAAAAATCCGGATCGTCGAGCGTTATGGATTGCCGTTTTTACTGACAGACAACAAGGGGAGAAAACTATTTCTGGTTGGTTTTCTCACCTTTTTTCTATTATTATACTCCTGGACTTTTTATATATGGGATATTTCTGTGGAGGGAAATCAAAAATATACAGATGAAACCCTGATTCACTTCATGGAATCATTATCTGTTTATAATGGAATAAAAAAGAAGGAGATTCTCTGTGAACAATTGGAAGAATCGCTTCGAAATCAATTTTGTGAGTTGACATGGGTCTCAGCAGAAATAAAAGGAACAAGACTGATCGTTCATGTAAAAGAAAATGAGGCACTGTTGTCTGTGGGTGATGAAAAGGAGGAGTCGTGCCATTTAATCGCAAATAAAGATGGCGTTGTTGTCCGGAACGTAATAAGAAATGGTGTGGGAAAAGTGAGGGCCGGGGATCATATTGTTAAGGATCAAATCTTAGTGGAAGGACTGATTCCAATTTATGATGATTCAGAGATTCTTGTCACAGTACATAAGGTGCATGCAGATGCGGAGATCTATGCGGAAACAAAGAATGTAATTCGCATGGGTGTTCCGTTGTTAAAACAAGAACGTATTCGTACCGGAAAAGAACGTCATGGTCTCTTTCTGATGTTTCATGATCATCCGTTTTACATGATGTTTCCGGTTAGTGGAGATGGGAACTGGGATTATGTGATGGAACAGAAGCAGCTCAAGCTGTTTCACAATTTTTATTTGCCTGTTTATGTGGGGAAAATCTGTGCATATGAAACTTCTTTTTATGAAAGACTATGGACGGAGGATGAGGTGCGTGAAAGGTGCAACAATTATCTGTCGGAATATATTGAAAATTTGACGGAAAAAGGTGTACAAATACTTGGAAGTGATGGTAGAATAGAAAAAGACGAATCCGGCTGGCATTTTGAAGGAACACTGAGGGTGATCGAAAATATTGCGGAGGAAGCAGCCATTCCGGAAAACCAGGAGGAGAATCAGACAATAAATGAGTGTAATTGAAACAATGATTGATATACCAGTGGAGCATGAGAGAAAGGTTTGTGGCCAGTTCGATGTGTATTTAAAGAAGATTGAACGAACCCTTCATGTATCCATGATAGCGAGAAATGGTGAAATTAAGATTATTGGACCGGATCACGCGGTAAAACGTGCCAAGAGTGTGTTTTCTACTCTGATCAGTCTGTCGAAACGCGGAGAAGAGATTGGTGAGCAGAATGTAGATTATGCACTGGCTCTTTCTTTTGAAGGCAAGGATAGTGAACTGTTGGACATTGACCGGGATATTATCTGTCATACGATCAATGGTAAACCGGTTAAACCGAAAACACTGGGACAGAAACAGTATCTGGATCTGATCCGCAAAAAAATGATCGTGTTTGGTGTAGGTCCTGCAGGAACAGGTAAAACCTATCTGGGTATGGCAATGGCAATTCAGGCATTTAAAAACGGCGAGGTAAACCGCATTATCTTAACAAGACCAGCTATTGAAGCCGGTGAAAAACTTGGTTTTCTGCCGGGTGATCTGCAGAGTAAGATCGATCCGTATCTGAGACCGCTTTATGATGCCTTGTATCAGATTATGGGTGCGGAAAGCTACCTTCATAATGCTGAAAAAGGCTTGATCGAGGTTGCGCCGCTTGCTTACATGCGTGGCCGTACATTGGATAATGCTTTCATTATTCTAGATGAGGCGCAGAATACGACACAGGCTCAGATGAAGATGTTTCTTACAAGAATTGGTTTTGGATCCAAGGTGATCATTACCGGTGACCAGTCCCAGAAGGATCTGCCGTTCGGAACGGTATCCGGTCTGGATACTGCACTTAAAATTCTGAAGAATATCGATGATATCGGGATCTGTTACTTTACCAGCGATGATGTTGTGCGTCATCCGTTGGTTCAGAAGATTGTAAAAGCATACGATGATTATGAGGCCCGTGGTAAAGAGATCGCAGCGAAAAAACGCACGGATCACACGGGACGGGAGGGACGAAAGCATGACAATAACCATTGATTATGAGACAGAAGAACGTCTGGATCTTCCTTATGAGGAGATTATTAACAATGTCGTTGAGGAGGCGATCGACTATGTCGAATGCCCGTATGATGCGGAAGTAAATGTACTTCTCACAGACAACGAAGGAATTCATCAGATCAATCTGGATATGCGTCAGATTGATAATCCAACAGATGTTCTTTCTTTCCCGATGTGTGATTTTGAAGTGCCGGGTGATTTTTCGCTGCTTGAGGAAACGCCGGAAGAATATTTCAATCCGGACAGCGGAGAATTGATGCTAGGTGATATTGTAATTTCTGTTGAGAAAGTAAAAGAACAGGCGGAGAAATATGGTCATTCGGAAACCAGAGAGCTTGCATTCCTTGTTGCGCACAGCATGCTGCATTTAAGTGGTTATGACCATATGGAAGAAGAAGAACGACTGGAAATGGAGCAGATGCAGAGTGAGATTCTGGAACGGAGGGGTTACAGAAGATGAGAAAACGCAGCAGATTGTTTACCGTATGTTTGACAGCACTTTTTATGACGTTGATTCTTGGCGGATGCGGAAAAAAATATGAGGAAGTGTCTGCCACAACGGAAGCGGTGGAGAAGCATATCGAGGAGACGACAAAACCTGTGGTTGTACTGGAAACGGAGCCGAAAGAGACGGAGCCGGTTATTGATGAGCCGGAAGAGCGTGTAGAAGTGGATGGAAAGATCCGAAGTTACCTGACCGGCGAGATGGTTGATGTGGCAAAGGCTAATCGCAGACCGTTAGCGATTATGATGAGCAACGACAAAGAAGCTCTTCCGCAGTATGGAATCAACCGTGCCGGTGTTGTTTATGAGGCTCCTGTAGAAGGAACGATGAACCGATATATGGCGATCATGGAGGATTATGACGATCTTGACCGTATTGGTTCTGTTCGCAGCTGCCGTACTTATTATACATATTTTGCAAAAGAATTTGACGCAATTTATGCACACTTCGGACAGAGTACATTTGCAGTTCCGTATCTGAAAAATGTCGATAATATCAATGGTGTAGAAGGTGTTGGCGGAAATGCGTTCTATCGTTCCAGCGATAAAAAGCAGCCGCACAATGCGTATGCAAGCGCAGATAAGATTAAGAACACCATCGAAAAACTTGGCTATCGCACAGAATATGATGAATCTTATAACGGACATTTTCAGTTTGCCAGAGGAAATGAACAGATCATTCCGGATGGAGAAGATGCGTATAAAGTAGTACCGGGCTACAGTTATAATGAGCCGTGGTTTGAGTACAATGAAGATGATGGACTCTATTACCGCTATCAGTACGGTGGGCCGCACAAGGGCAATGAGGGGCAGATTGCAGTAAAGAATATTCTGATCCAGTATTGCGAGTGGGGGCACTATGCAACCACAGATTATTTAAATTTCAACCTGAATACGAGTCACGAAGGTTTCTATATTTCCAATGGCAAAGCCCAGTTTGTCACATGGGAAAAGGATGGCGAGTTTGGCCAGACTCGTTATTATGGGGAAGACGGAAAAGAAATTACATTAAACAAAGGAAAGACTTGGGTCTGCGTAATAGGAACAGACAAGTACAACAGGCATGAATTCTATGGCAAAGAAGGAATCTAATTTTGTTGTGCAGGGAAGTATTTTAGCCATTGCCTCCATCGTAGTACGCATCATCGGTATTGCTTATCGTATTCCGATGATCAATATCATCGGCGATGAAGGCATGGGCTATTACGGAACTGCATTTAATGTTTATAATATTGCATTATTGTTATCCTCTTACAGTTTGCCGCTTGCGGTATCAAAGATGGTATCCGCGCGACTTGCCAATAAGCAGTATCGAAATGCGGAAAGAATCTTCAAAGCTGCTTTGGCGTATGCGACAGTTGTGGGTGCGGTCACTGCCGCGATCATCTGGTTTGGTGCTGACTTTTTTGCATCGAAAGTTTTCTTTATGCCTTATGCTGCATTTGCTTTGAGGACGTTGGCTCCAACGGTGTGGATCATGGCATATCTTGGAGTATTCCGTGGATATTTCCAGGGACGCGGCACGATGGTTCCAACTGCGTTCTCACAGGTGTTTGAACAGATCATCAACGCGATCGTCAGTGTAGTAGCAGGAAGTTTCCTTTTCAATGAAGCGTTGAAAGTGGAGATTATGAAAAATGAGGCGGGATCCGGTTATTCCAATGCCTGGGGTGCCGCCGGAGGTACCATCGGTAC
>JAFSFU010000235.1 GCA_017435025.1 Lachnospiraceae bacterium
ATTCTTCCTTCTATTTTAAAGGAATCAATTCCTGCATCGATCAAATCCGGAATGTGCTCGATCATACAAAGATCTTTGGAGTTGAAGATAAAGGTGCCGCGCTCATTTTCAAACACCGGCAGGTACTCGCCCGGTCTTGTCTCTTCCTGAATCGCAAAATCCATATCTTCACGAAGAGAAGATCTCTCGTCTTCTTTTTCCTTTGCAAATACATTGTATTTCCATCTGCACGGGTGGGTACATGCACCCTGGTTCGCGTCGCGGCCGGTAAAATAGTTACTCAAAAGGCAACGTCCAGAGTAAGAAATACACATAGCACCGTGAATGAAACTCTCAATCTCCATATCTTCCGGAATGTGATCACGAATCTCGCGGATTTCCTTCAAAGACAATTCACGGGCGGAAACAACACGTTTTGCTCCCATCTGATGCCAGAACAGGTAAGTTCCATAGTTGGTATTATTGGCCTGTGTGCTGATATGGATCTCGATCTCCGGAAGTACACGTTTCGCAATGGCGAATACACCCGGATCAGAAATGATCAGCGCATCTGGTTTGATCTCCTTCAGCTCTTCGAAATACTTCTCCACGCCTGCAAGGTCCTCGTTGTGTGCAAGAATATTTGCAGTAATGAAAACTCTCACGCCATGTTCATGGGCAAATGCAATGCCTTCTTTAATCTCTTCGTTTGTAAAATTCTTGGCTTTCGCTCGAAGGCCGAATGCCTCTCCACCAAGATAAACTGCGTCAGCGCCGAAAATAACGGCTGTCTTCAATACATCCAGACTTCCCGCCGGAATCAAAAGCTCTGTTTTTCTCATATTATTTCCCTTCTTTCCGTACACTGATGGCAACTCCATCGCCAATCGGCAGAATTGTCGTCTCCAGTTCCTCTCTATGTTTCAACGTATAAAGATACTCTCGCATTCGCACATGAATGGTCCGGTCTCGGCGTTCCACCGCATACCGGGACTCCACGATCGTACCGTCCTGCAGTACATTATCAGACATAAGCACACCACCCGGGGCCAGAAGTCTCATAATATCCGGAAGCCAGTGAATGTACTGTCCCTTCGCTGCATCCATGAAAATAAAATCAAAAGCCCCTTCCAAAGATGCCAGAATTTCTCCTGCATCTCCTTCTATCAATGTGATCTTCTCTTCCATTCCGGCCTTTTTAAAATTAGCCTTCGCGATCGGAAGTCGTTTTTCAAATTTTTCAATAGTGGTAATATGTGCATCTGCCGGCATTACGCGTGTCATAAGTAATGCCGAATAGCCGACCGCTGTTCCGACCTCCAGAATGCGCTTCGGCTGTTTCATAGCTACCATTGTTTTTAACAAAGCTGCCGTTTCTCTTCGAATGATCGGCACAAAACCGGCAACAGCTTCTCTGGCAATTTCATCACAGATTTCTCCGTCTCCGGAGTCCAGAGAATTAATATAAGCAGTGATCCTCTCATCCGTGATCATACTATTTTTCTCCCTCTGCAGGTTCACCAAGCAGGTTGATGATTTCCTTGGAACGATAGGAAGTATTGAGTTCAAAAGTTCCTTCCTGTACCTCATATCCGTAACACTTCGCCTGAATGGTAAAGGCTGCTTTATCACGGATCAGTCCCGCATCTTCCAGAATTTTTCCAACCTGAGCCACAGAACAATCTCCATCGATCGAAACCGTCACATCCGTGCCCGGTGCTTCCTCCATACCCGGAGCAAAGAAAATGCTATGACCAAATTCGTAGCTCTTTCTTGCTCCAAGTACAAGTGCAACTGCGATCAGCACGTATATGATCAGCTTACCGGAAATACTGATGACTGCTAAACTAATTTTATTGATTTCTTTTGTTACCCTGCTCATAACATACCTCGATTTGCTTGCGACGGCAGCGGTTCGCTGCTGTCGCCTAAACTTCCATAATGATCGGAAGGATCATTGGGTTTCTCTTGATTCGCTTCCACAAGAAGTCGCTTAAACTGTCTCGAATAATATTTTTAATCTTGCCCCAATCCGTAATATGGCGATCTAGACAATCTGCCACTGCCTGATCAACCACTGCCTGAGCCTCTTCCATCAGATCCTCAGACTCTCTCACCTACACAAAGCCGCGGGACACAATATCCGGTCCGGAAAGCAGCTGATTGGAGTATTTCTCCAACGCGAGGACAACGATGATAATACCGTTCTGCGCCAGATTCTGACGATCGCGCAGTACGATATTTCCCACATCGCCAACTCCAAGACCGTCTACAAGAATACCGCCGGACTGAACATGGTCAATGACCTCTGCTCCTTCTTCACCGATTTCCAATACATCTCCGGTACGAAGCATCAATACGTTCTCTTTTGCCATGCCCAGAGACTGCGCCAATTCCCTCTGCGCCATACGATGTCGGAATTCACCGTGGATCGGAATGGAGTATTTCGGATGTACCAGAGAGTAGATCAGCTTCAGTTCTTCCTGACAAGCGTGTCCGGATACATGCGTATCCTGGGAAATAACTTTTGCACCTTTCATAGAAAGTTCATTGATAACTCTGGATACAGCCTTCTCATTGCCCGGGATCGGAGTAGAACTGAGAACCACCACGTCACGCGGAGTAATGGATACTTTTCTGTGCATGGAAGACGCCATTCTGGACAGAGCGGCCATGGACTCACCCTGACTACCTGTCGTGATCAGAACCGTATCTTCTTCATTATAATTCTTTAACTGCTCGATATCGATCAAGGTACCTTCCGGAATACTGATATATCCCAGTTCCTGCGCAGTACCGATGACATTGATCATGCTGCGGCCTTCCACAACAACTTTTCGTCCGTACTTATAAGCAGAGTTGATCATGTAGGCGCTTGTGTCATTACCAACCTGTGCCCAAGAACCACGAATCTTGGCAAATGAAATCCAAGAAGGCAACTTACCGCGGAATGTTTCGTGAATCAACCAAGAAGCTGATACAGAAGGATAGAAGTAAGAGAAGTTACCGTGACCATCTGCATAAACCAATGAAGAAGACCAGTCGTTACGGCCTGTTACATCCAAGAACACTTGGTTCTTCCAGCTAGCAGCAATCTGGCCTGCGATAGACAAGATGGTCTTTTCTCCGGAAATAACACCAGTATAACCTACTTGATTCTTTGAGTTGCCGATGAAGAACTGACCCGGAACAATCAAACCATCGGTTCTCAATTCCATGTTCTGTTCGTTGTTGTGATAATATTCACCACGAACGAAACCGTTCAAGTTCCAGTCATTCCAATCTTTATTAAAAGTAATTTGACTTTGATTAAATTCCTGATTATCAGCTTTAGCTAGTTGTTCCATTGATGGTAAAGTTACAACTAAATCAGTAGTATTTCCATTATTCGTTTCTATTGATGATTTTAATTTATTATAATATGTACTTTCTAGCCAAG
>JAFSFU010000236.1 GCA_017435025.1 Lachnospiraceae bacterium
GAAATCTTTATCAGCGAAACGGAGGTGGCAGGTTATGACATCAAGAAACTTATTTTTTAAATTGATGAAAGAGGATGCAAAGCGGAAATTGTGGGCGGTTGGACTCTCCTTCCTGGCTTTTTTCTTCTGGATGCCTGTCATGGCGGCCATGCAGGTGACGGAACTCCATCAGAAATATGAGCGCTGGATCGCAAATGGAACGCTTTTTGCAGAGGGCATCACAGCGGAATCGCGTTTCCAAACGCAGCTTTCCCAGATTGTCCTGCGAACGATCGGAATGGAAAATGCACTGGCAGCATTTACGATCGCAACAGCGGCACTCGTTATGGCACTGACCGGATTTATGTATCTCCATTCGAAGAAACAGATGGATTTTTATCACAGCATTCCGATTCGCAGGGAACTGATCTTTGCTGTGAAGTACCTGAATGGAATCGTGATCGTATTATCCACATATCTGGTTAATCTGCTGCTGACATTTCTGGTTCTCGGAATGAACGGGGTAGAGTTATCCGTGATGATAAATACGGCAGTCCCGACATTCCTGGTACATGCAGCTGGATATTTGATGATATACGGTTTGATGACGATCGCAGTCGTTCTTACCGGCAATTTCTTTATTTCCATTCTCGGCGGAATTGTCCTTTTTGCGTACGTTCCTGCGATTATTGCATTGGTGCAGGGCATGATGTACATGTTCTTTGAGACAGTCAATTTAAGAGCTGTAGATATGGATCATATGATGCTTTACGGTTCACCGATTTCCTATTATGTGTATACGATCACAGAAGGAATTGAAGCCGGGGTTGATAAGTATGGAACTGTGATGGGAGCGGTTGCGATATCCGCCATTATTGGCGTGATCTTTGCAATGATCGCAGTTCTGCTTTATAAGAAACGACCGTCCGAATCCGCCGGGAAATCGATGGCATTTACGATCACGAAGGCCCCGATCAAAATCATGCTGGTGGTTCCGATTACGATCTGTATGTCCATTCTGCTCTGGAATATTTATTATAGTCTTCCGTGGGCAATCTTCGGATTTGTCTTCGGCCTGGTAGTGACCCATTGCTTTATTGAGATTATCTATCACTTCGAGTTCCGGAAACTGTTTGCGAACCTGCATCATATGGCAGTCTCATCTGTCATTGCCATTGCGGTGATCGCGGTGTTCCGATTTGACTTGATTGCTTACGATTCTTATCTTCCGGAGAAAGCAGAACTGAAAGGTGCCTCCATTTGTGCCAATGGTCTGGAGGACTGGATTGAATATGGTCTGCCAAAGAAACTGGACAATGACGGTTATTCCTGGAATTACATTATGGAAGGCGAGTATATCGCCGATCATATGAGTTTCACAGACAAGGATGTGATTTTTGCTCTGGCTGAGACCGGAATTCAAGAAGCGAAAAAAGCGAAAGTCCGAAAATATGCTGGTGTGAGTGAGGATTATGTGCATGAAAGCGTATGGACCTCAATGGAGGTTGGATTCCAGCTTTCCAATGGCAAAACCAAGTACCGTAATTATTATGTCAATATGACGGAACTTCGAGACATGTTTGATCAGCTTTACGCAACGGAAGAATACAAAGCCGGCGTATCACCGGTTATGTCCTACACGGCAGACAGCATTGTCGGAGTCTACGATTTTAATCATGGTGAAATCGGTGAGGTGACTGTCGATAAGGCGAAAGTAGAAGCAATTCTTTGTGCATACAAGGAAGAGTATACAAAGCTTACCTTAGAAGAACGTATTCATGAGGCACCGGTTACAGCAATTCGCTTGCTGACAAAAGGCGAGTATGAGTACCTTCAGGCGATCAGTCATGACCGTACACCAAACTACACCGGAGCATTCCGGATAGAAGACATTAATATGGTGAATTTCTTCCCGGTATATCCGTCTTATGAAAAAACTCTGGCATTGCTTGCAGAATGTGGCGTGGATGATCTTGAAATTCTGGCAGCAGAAGATGTTCTTCGAATCGAGATCATCAGCAGCTATATGGAAGATGCATACGAAGCGGGAGCTTTTGAACCATCTTACTACGAGGAAGTGGTGATCGCGGAAACGAAGCCGGTTGCAGGATATGAGAAATACGGAGAAAAGACCATCACATTGGAGAATAACGGTGACACGAAGATGATTGAGCTGATGGAAGAAGTTCTTCAGAGTGCTGTCGACCTGGATCTGGCGAGAATGAACAATCTGCAGCCGATCGACAATGGTTTGCGTATTCAGGTTTATAAAAAGGACGTGAACGAAGGAAAGAGTTCCATTGATCAGGAGTTTATTCGATACGTGTTCCCATTTGATCAGATTCCGGAATTTGTGAATGAGCAATTTGATCTAAAATCCGTCATTCGCAGAGAGGTGAATACCAGTCTGGGATATGTCGGACAATAAAGGGAAATCGATTGACATTTTCTTCTCAATTGGATAAGATGATAGTAATACTATCGACGATTGAGAGAGGAGCAATGCATATGGCATTTTTTGATGATTTAAAGAAAAACTTAACGGCTACCGGTCAGACTGTTGCGCAGAAGACGAAAGAAATGACAGAGAGCATGCAGTTAAAGTCTCAGTTGAATGCTGAGAAGGAAGCGATTATGAAAGCTTATGCGGCGATCGGCAAACAGGTATACGAAAATGCCGCATGGGATGACAAGAGAAAATACGAATCTGAGTTTGAGGCGATTCAGGAGAGTCTGGATAAGATTGAAGAGCTGGAGGAGAAACTGACAAAACTCGATGGATGCATTTTCTGCGGTGAGTGCGGTTCCAGAGTCGATAAAAAGTCTGCATTTTGCAATAAGTGCGGCGCGAAGATCGTAAAGGGAAAAGTGTACGAAGAGTCTGTAGATGATGACAACTTTGTCGAGGAGATCAAGGAAGAAATCGTTGAGTTTGTAGAAGAAATCAAAGAAGATTAATACTTATGGGACGCAGGTGCTTGAACCTGCGTCCCGTTCTGTTTTTGCCAATTATTAAAATTTTATAACCACATGGACAAACGAATGGAATAAGGGTATCATGAGAGTAAATGACAGCAAGGGGGACAGCGAATGAAAAGAACAAAAATACAGATGCAGGATATCAAAGGTAAGGGCAAGAGAAGTATGCTGCGGTTGGTTTATGGTCGTACTGCATTTGTTATGCTGTTTGTACTGCTGCAGATTGTGGTGCTCTGGTGCTTATATTTATGGATTGATTATCAGTATCGAATCTATGGATATGGTGCTTTTGGGCTTTTGAGTTTTTTTCTGGCGATCCGAATTCTGAATGAAAAACAAAATGCGAGTTTTAAGATGGCATGGCTGGTACCGGTCCTGCTGTTTCCGGTATTTGGCGGCCTGTTCTACTTGTTTGTCCAGCTTCAGACAGAACCCAAAATTCTGGAAAAGCGGATTGCAGATATCAAGTCCAGAACGGACCACTATCTTCCGCAGAATCAAAGTGTATATAAAAAATTGAAACGGGACAGCAGGTCAAATGCCAATCTGGCCCGCTATCTGTATGAAAGTGTCGGTTATCCGGTTTATGAGAATACCAACTATAAATATTATCCGCTGGGAGAAGATTTTTTTAAAGATCTTCTGTTGGAATTGAAACAGGCGAAGCATTATATTTTTCTGGAATACTATATTATTCAGTCAGGAGTGATGTGGGATTCCGTGCTGAAAATTCTGGAGAAAAAAGCTCGTGAAGGTGTGGAGGTTCGTGTACTGTATGACGGAATGAATGATTTCTCAAATCTTCCGCATCATTACCCGAAAGAACTGGAGAAAAAGAAGATCCAATGCCGTGTATTTAATTCCATTCGACCGGCGATCTCAACCAGCCAGAACAACCGTGATCATAGAAAGATTCTGGTTATTGACGGCAAGACCGCCTTTACCGGCGGTGTAAATCTGGCGGACGAGTATATCAACCGCAAAGTAAGATTTGGCCACTGGAAGGATAATGCGATCTGCCTGAAAGGCGATGCAGTACGCAGTTTCACCGTCATGTTCCTGCAGATGTGGAATGTTTCGGTGAAAAAGCTGGATTATCATTGCGATTACGGCAAATATCTGGAAGCAGGCCAGAACAGCAATATGCAAGGAATGAATGTGGAAGGATACTGTATTCCATTCTCAGACAGTCCGATGGACGGAGAAGCCATCGGCCACCAGGTTTATCTGGATATCATCTATCAGGCCAGAGAGTATGTATATATTATGACACCGTATCTGGTATTGGACGATGATATGATCACAGCACTCTGTTATGCGGCGAAACGTGGTGTGGAAACATTGATCATCATGCCGCATATTCCGGATAAAAAGTATGCCTTTATGCTGGCTCACAGTTATTATCCGGAACTGATTCAGGCAGGTGTAAAGATTTACGAGTATCTGCCGGGATTTGTGCATTCGAAAACCTTTGTCAGTGATAATGAGAAGGCCGTTGTCGGATCGAGCAATATGGATTTCCGAAGTCAGTACTTAAATTTTGAAGATGCCGTGTATATCTACCGGAATCCGGTCGTGATGGATATCCGGAATGATTTTGAACAGACTTTGAGAGAGTGTGCCCGAATGACGCAGGAAAGTTATGAGGCACTTCCTGCTATGCACCGCTTCTGGGGACAGACGCTGCGACTGATCGCACCGTTGATGTAATGGAATATAACCGTTGATGTAATGGAATATAAGAGAAGGAGTTCCTATACGTTTTGTGTAGGAACTTTTTTACTTTAATAGAAAAGTTCACAAATTCGGCCGTTTTTTTCACAGATTGAACACAAAGGTCTGGTAAATTTTGTTTAGTTAAATTTGAGAGGAGTTTTTTATGTTCTATGGAAAGAAAACGGCGGCGTTGGCAATGATCTGTGCGGTATCCGCGGGGATGACAGCGACTGCATATGGTACAGAGAGCGATTTTACGATGAGAAAGAAAACGGTCAGTCTCCTTGGAATTATGAATACAGGGGATGTTTATGCGAATGTTTCAAGGGAAGAGTTCGCAAGAATGTTGGTGAACGCTTCGGAATATCGTCATGTGGCGGGAGCAACCAGCAATGTATCCGTATATGCAGATGTGCTGAATACCAGTGAATATGCATCTGCTATCCGTACAGCTGCAGAGAACGGATGGATGACCGGTTATCTGGGAGGTAATTTTAAACCGGCTCAGGGCGTTACATATCAGGAGGCAGTCCGTGCTGTCATGGCTCTTTTGGGCTATACCAATGACGATTTTGCAGGAAATATCAATGGAAACCGGATGGCAAAATTCTGTGAATTGGAATTGGACAGCAATATCAGCAGAAAAGGAAACGAGATCATGACAAGAGAAGATTGTATGGATCTGTTTTATAATCTGCTGAAGGCTGATATGAAGAATGGCACCCCATATGGAACGAAGGTCTTTGATCTTAAATATGCTTCTGACGGAGAGATCGATATGTCCTCGGTGGTGGATCACCGAATGAAAGGACCGTACTATCTGAATCGCGACAGCCGTGATCTTGACGATATTGTACCGTTTTCATTGAAAAATGCCTCTATGTTTTTAAATGGATATGCGTCGGATGAAGAGGAGATCAACGATGATGCATTGGTCGTATATTATTATGAGGCGACGAAGACAATATTTGCATATTCGGAGGAAGGAGAGAATAAAGGGGCCACAGAGGGTGAAATCCTGGCGATCTATTATGATTCTGCGGATCCGTTTACGCCGGTTCGTGTGGTCCTGGACTCCGATGACCAGGGAACAGAAGAGGGAGAGGACGTATTTCAGTTGAGTGCATCGGAAATTCAGTTTCTGTTTTCTGTGTATGGAGAATTTAAAGTTGGTGATGATGTGGTCATTATATGGGAGAAGAACGGAAATGGCGAAAATGCTGTTTATACCGCTATCGATGTGACCGATAATTAGTGAAGGAGCAGCTGGTGATGGAAGAGAAGAAAAAAAGAAAAAGAAAAGGCGGCAAAAAGTGGGTTGCCGCAGTACTTGTTTTAGCTGCTGCCGGAATTGGATTTTATATGTTTGCGGAGAATAAACAGAAGGCTGCCGTTGCGGATGCAAGGACAGGGATACAGACTGCGACTGCAACCCGTATGGATATTTCCTCCGAACTGACTGCGTCCAGTTCCCTTTCTCCGAAAAATACTTACGAGGTGACCTCTTTGGTGGAGGGAGAAGTGATGGAAGCTCTATTTGAGGAGGGAGATGTGGTAGAGAAAGACCAGGTTCTTTATCGTATTGATGCATCTTCTATGGATTCGGAACTGAGCTCTGCGGAGACCAGTCTGGTGCGTGCACAGGAGAAGGCGGTGTCTGCGAAAGAGGATTACGAGGAAGCAGTGAGCCGTTTGTCCGGGAATACATACAAGTCAACCGCAACCGGTTATATCAAGGAACTGTATGTTAGTGAAGGTGACCGTGTCAGCAATGGAACGAAGATAGCTGATATATATGATGACTCGACTATGAAGCTGACCGTGCCTTTCTTATCTGCGGAAGCATCTCAGATTGCAAATGGAAGTGCGGCAATTGTCACACTGGAGGATACCGGTGAGCAGCTTCCTGGTACAGTCACAAATGTGAGCAGTCTGGAAGAAGTTCTTTCCGGAGGACGTCTTGTAAAGGCAGTTACGGTGGAAGTGACGAATCCGGGCGGACTTACGACTTTGACTCAGGCAACGGTTTCCGTTGGGGAGTTTGTATGCGGAACGGAAGGTGCTTTCGTACCGAAGACGGAAAAGACAATGACTGCGGATATCTCAGGAAACGGAAGTCTTGAGATTGGAAATCTTTTGGTTTCGGAGGGA
>JAFSFU010000237.1 GCA_017435025.1 Lachnospiraceae bacterium
ATACGGTGCTTTTTCAAACTTACCCGTATCCAGAATCACAGAAGAATCGCCCCCCTGTGCCTCCACCATCGCCACAAGACGTTCCAGGGCACTTCCATCCTCAATGGTCTTTTTCGCCATAGCGATACATTCCTCGATGGTTCCTTTTCCTGCCAGATAGAGCATGTTTCCGGCAAGCTGAAGGCAGACTTCTGTCAGATCTTCCGGACCATTTCCCTGCAATGTTTCCACTGCTTCAATCACTTCTAGGCTGTTTCCGATGTTGTTACCTAACGGAATATCCATATCCGTGATCAGAGCCGCCGTTTTCCTTCCGGCATTTTCACCGATGGATACCATTTCTCTGGCAAGTGCGATCGAATCATCCACGGTCTTCATAAAAGCGCCGCTTCCGGTCTTTACATCCAGAAGGATCGCATCACTGCCGGCCGCCAGCTTCTTACTCATGATGGAAACCGCAATTAACGGAATACTGTCAACCGTCGCCGTCACATCGCGGAGTGCATATAGCTTTTTATCTGCAGGTGTCATGTTTCCGGATTGTCCGATAACACTGAGTCCTGTTTCATTGACGATTTCAAAGAAGCGTTCCTGATCGATGGCTGTCTGGAAGCCCGGAATGGATTCCAGTTTGTCCACCGTTCCACCGGTATGTCCAAGACCGCGTCCGGACATCTTCGCCACCTTCACACCACAGGCTGCCACCATCGGAGTGATGATCAGAGTCGTCTTATCACCCACACCGCCGGTGGAATGCTTATCTACCTTGATTCCCTCAATGGCAGACAGATCTACCATATCACCGGAGTGAGCCACTGCCTGTGTCATGGTCACGGTTTCCTCTTCTGTCATTCCGTTAAAATAGACTGCCATCAGGAATGCTGACATCTGATAATCCGGAATCTCCCCTGCCACATACTCGGTGATCATATAGTCAATTTCCTGTTTGGTCAGTGCTTCGCCATTTCGTTTTTTCATGATCAGATCATACATTCTCATATCGCAGTCCCCTTTCTATTTCAGATTATCCGGTCCAAACCCGTACGGCAGCATCTCTTTCAAGGTCAGCTCCAGATGTTTTCCCTTTCCATTGGCCAGAATAATTTTAAATGTATCCGGATTGCAAAATTCCATCATCACCTGACGGCAGACACCGCACGGTGCACATAATTCATCGGCTTCCATACCGTCCGGTGCGCCGACAACCGCAATTTTTTCAAATTCTCTTTCCCCGTCGTAAACCGCCTTGAAAAAAGCAGTTCTCTCTGCACAATTGGTCGGAGTGTACGCCGCATTTTCAATGTTGCAGCCATGGTAAATTTTTCCGCTTTTTGTCAAAAGTGCAGCTCCTACCTTAAAATTGGAATACGGTGTGTATGCACGCTCTCGCGCTTTTTTTGCTTCCAAAATCAATGCTTCGTTTGTCATATTATCTGCTCCTTCCATATACGCTCAGTCTCTTGTTTTTCCAAAAGCCCTCTAAACTCATTCTCTCTGAATATATTATACACGATGGAGTGAAAAAATTATAGGATATATGTCCTTTTTATTAGACAATACTGTCCATCACAGCAATTTCGCCATGTAATACTCGTCAGCAAACTCTCCATTTACAATTAAGGATTTCTTCTTTATTCCCTCAATGCAAAATCCTCGTTTTTGATACAAATACACAGCGCGTTCATTCCTACATTGAACGGTTAATTCCAAACGCGCCATGCTTTCTCTCTGCGCCCATTCCTCCACCTGTCTAAACAATTCTGTTCCGATTCCACGTCCCCTATACGCCTCCAATACACCAGTCACAATGTAAGCCATATGGGAAATTCTATGATAGCGACCTCGCTCAGCCCACAGATATCCAACAATCTTTCCATCGTCAAATGCCGCAATTAAAAAATCCCCAGAAGCAATACCACTCTGAATATTTTCAGCCAATTCTTCCGGTCCTGAACTCCGCAATCGCTCACCTGGTTCGTACATCATGAAATCTGTCTCTCCATCCAGATAGGTCATCATTTCAAAAAACTGCTCCGCATCTTTCTTCGAAAGTTTTCTATATATAACCATAATAAATTCTCACCTCATCCAAACAGCAATATCTGTTTCTATCCTCTATTATATCATTCTTGACCCAGTACTTCAAATGTGTTATAGTCTAGTCTCTCTTGCTCCTAACTCCGTGTTCATATTTTGTTCAAATTCTTTTAAAAAAACTTTCACACAATAAACATGATTTCTTCATCTTTACACGTTACCATATAACCATAGAAAACTAAATTTGCTTATAAGATTTTTTTCATAATACTCGGGCTGGTAGAAGTATCAGCTCTCCTCCCTTTTTCAAGTAAGTTTTTCAAGAAAAGAGCACTCTGCAGGGTGCTCTTTTTGTGCATTCTATTCCTCATTTCCCCAGCAGATCCTTCCTCAATTCCTCGGCGGGTGCACCTCTTTCACCAGAAAAAGCAATGCCAGCAAATTTGGAATTGCCATCAAACCATTGAAAACATCGGATATCTCCCACACCTCTTTCATCGGTCCCAGGCAACCGAAAAATACACATGCCAAATAGAGGAACGTGTACACAGGCGCAACGGAAAAACCTGTGGTTTCTTCCAGATAAACAACTGCCTGTTTTCCCATATAATACCATGCAATAATCGTAGCAAATGCGAACAGCATCACACACAATGACACAAGATATCCTCCAAAATTACCCAAACCGGCCGTAAAGCACTGCGTTACCAATTCTGCTCCGTTTCCCCGATATGCAGGCAGTTCCTCACCAGTCACACACAGAATTACAACTGCTGTCAATGTACAGCTGATGATCGTATCAAAGAACACCTCAAATATCGCCCATTGTCCCTGCATTCCCGGCTCTGTATGGTCTGTTCCACCATTTAAAGCTGCCATGCTGCCGAGACCGGCTTCATTGGAAAACACACCACGTGCTACTCCATATCGAACGGCGTCACTTACAAAAAAGCCCAAAATACCACCGGTAATGCCTGAAAAAGAAAAGGCATCTTCGATAATCGTGGCAAACACCCACGGTATCCGCTTTCCAAACAGGATCATAACAGTAACTGCTGCCGCCATATAGGTTGCTGCCGAAACCGGAACCAATTTTTCCGCTGTCCGCACAATGGAACGGGCACCGCCTACGATGATTCGTGCAGCGAGAATCGTGAGCCCCACACCGACCAGGAATGGCGGCAAGGAAAAAGAACATTCAAATGTCTCCGATATGGCGTTGGACTGAACCATACTCCCCATTCCAAAAGAAGCCAGAATACAAAATACGGCATACAAAACTGCCAGCCACCGGCATCTGACACCATTTTCCAGATAGACCATTGCACCCGATATCCAGTTGCCGCTCCGATCATGCCTTCGATAGCGTATGCCCAGCTCTGTCTCTCCATATGCAGTCGCCATACCCAAAAAGGCCGCGATCCACATCCAAAATATGGCTCCGGGGCCACCGGCCAAAAGAGCAGTCGCCACACCGGCAATATTTCCGGTTCCGATGGTCGCCGCAAGAGCCGTACATGCAGACTGGAAACCTGAAATTCCATCTGGATGAGCAGAATTTCCCTTCAGGAGACTTCCAACCGTATTTCTCCACCATTGCGAAAACTTCAAAACAGGAAATCCCCTTAGCTTTATTGTGTATATCACTCCCACTAAAAGGAACAGCCCCAACATCCCGGGTCCCCAAATAAATTCATGGAGCCACTCAATCATTCGCTACCTCATGCCAAGTTTTTCTCTTTATGTTTTATTCCATTTTGACCCAGGTTATGCTATACTGAAGTGGAAAAGGAGAGATATCTATGAAACCGATTATTTTAATTACAGGCGGTACCGCTACAGCGGCAAACGGCACTCCTATGTGGGGTATGAACCAAAACTATGCAGAAGTAATTGTCCGTGCCGGCGGTATTCCAATGCTGGCAGTCAACGAAGACTGTATCGAAGATTATGCAGAAGTGGCTGACGGTCTTCTTCTCAGCGGCGGTAAAGATGTAGCACCGGAACTCTACGGACAGGAAATGAAATATGATTTTATCCTCTTAGAACCGCAGCGTGACAATCTTGAATTCAAGCTTTTAAAAGCTTTCACAGAGAGAAAGAAACCGGTTTTTGGTATCTGTCGCGGTTTCCAGGTCATGAATGTGTTCTTCGGCGGTACCCTCTATCAGGATATCCCGGATCAGCTTGGCGGCAATCACGCAGCAGGTATCAATCATGATGCGAAGATTAAAAAAGATTCCACACTTGGCAGAATGTTTGGTGAATCCATGTTGATCAACAGTTATCATCATCAGGGCGTGGATGCACTCGGAGAAGGTCTCGTCGCAACCGCATGGTCCGACGCCAATGGTCATGAACTGATCGAAGCGATCGAGCATGAATCCCTTCCGGTTTGGTCTGTTCAGTGGCATCCGGAGCGTATGACCGGTCCAGTTACAAATCCGACCGAATGTGTTGACTCCATGCCGATCTTCGAGCACTTTATCGAACAGTGTAAGAAGTAACCTATTTTTGATTTTCCCGGTGCTCTCCGGCACCTGAACCATATTTTTTACAGTAAAGGAGAATATCTATGCAGTACGTAACACTTGGAAAAACTGGTCTTAAAATTTCCCGTCTTGGCTTCGGTGGCATTCCGACCCAGAGAGTCGATGCAGCAACTACCAAAGAACTGGTTAAAGCAATGGCTGAAAAGGGAATCAACTACATTGATACAGCGAGAGGATATACAGTAAGTGAAGGATTCCTCGGAGAAGCTCTGGAAGGTCTTCGCGACAAGTTTGTTCTCGCAACAAAGAGTATGGCTCGCTCCAAAGAAGCTATGGCAAAAGATATCGAGATCAGCTTAGGCAATCTTCGCACCGATTACATCGATCTTTACCAGGTACATAACCCGGGTCTCAAGGATATCGATACCGTAATCGCTCCGGGCGGTGCTCTGGAAGCTCTTATGGAAGCAAAGGAAGCCGGTAAGATCGGACATATCGGACTGACTGCTCACTCTGTAGAAGTATTTGAAAAAGCCCTTGAACTTCCGTGGGTAGAGACAATCATGTTCCCGTACAACATTGTTGAAAGCCAGGGCGAAGAACTGATCAAGAAATGTAAAGAGCTGAACGTTGGCTTCATCGCTATGAAACCGTTAGCAGGCGGCGCTATCGAAGACGGTAATCTGGCAATCCGTTACATCTGCGCTAATCCGGATGTTACCGTTGTCATCCCGGGTATGTATGATCTGAAGGAGATCGACCAGAACCTGGCAGCTGCAGAGAACGAGGCTCCGTTAACAGAGGAAGAACTGGCTAAGATGCAGGAAGTTAAAAACCAGCTTGGCAGCAACTTCTGCCGTCGCTGCAACTACTGTGCTCCGTGTACCGTAGGAATCAACATTCCGGGCATCTTCCTGTTCCAGGGTTATTTAGATCGTTACGGTCTTGGCGAATGGGCAAAGGGCCGCTATGAAACACTGGCAGTAAAAGCAAGCGCATGCGTAGGCTGCGGTGTCTGCGAAACACGCTGTCCGTATAACCTGCCGATCCGCGAGATGCTGAAAGATGCCGCTGTGAAGTTTGGGGCATAAAATTGATATTTCACTGAGTTAATAAAACCCAAAACTCTCTAGAAGTATCTATATGATGTTTTTATATCAATGGATACTATAGAACTTGAAAAATCGCGAATAATTTTGAAATAAAGTATCCCATGAAAAAAACAGAAGCCCACGATACCAAAACTGCTTGTTTCGGGTATTGTGGACTTCTGTTTTTGTGCATAGATACTGTGAGACCACCTTTTTCCAGTAAAATCATACAATTAAGTCTCTCCCATACAAGAAATTCTCTATAGATACCACTAGGAATCCCCATTCTATTAACGAGAGTTTGAAAACACAGTATGATTTCACGAAAATAAAAAACGGAGAGATGCTGCAAACACCTCTCCTCAATGAAATATCACTCTTACTTTCCGTCCGGTCCAACCAGATCTTCCGGCTCAGCCATCGGGCCATCACCGCTGTACTCCGGCAGTTTCAGATCAATGGCATCACCTGCTGCATAACTCTTTTCAATCAGCATAGTTCCATCTTCTGTGGAAATCTTAAGATCCAGTGCAAACTGTTCCCAAACACCTCCGAAAGATTCGATGGAAGAACGCTCGATATCTGCAGTCTGAACAGCCATAATATCATTGAACTTCTGAACCAGCTCTGTCGCATAAGCCATTGCAGCATCCTCAGAAGTGCCGTTCTTAAGAACCCATGCCAGACTTACAGTCTTTGCGTCTTCGTCTGCTTCGTATGTCATATTTACGCCTTCCGGATAGTAGTCCGGGTCATTGAACAGGTCATAGGCCTCATCATCCACCTGCTCCCAGTCAAACATAGACTCGTCAATCGGCTCATCCTCTACGAGAGCAACTTTCTCAACAACTTCTTCTTCCAAATCCTCATATTTGTCCGGATCGAAATCTGCCATTCCCTCTTCCGGCATTTCTACCTGTGCAACCGGTGCGTCTGTGGAAATGCTGCTCTTTGTACAACCTGTGATCGCACACGCAGCCAATGCCAGCACTGCTACTCTTGTGATTAATTTCATAATTTCCTTCCTCCTACAAACGTATATGTGATATTTTTCTTTCCTCATTTTCAGGGCACTGACGTATTATAAACGATTCCTTTTGTTTTTTGTACCCCTTTTCGCAAAATATCACAAAATATTCATGAAGTTGTAAATATCTTCAAATATTCTTTGTGTCCTTCACGATATAAATCGGTCGATCTTTCATCTCAGCAAACAGGATCGCAATATACTCTCCTATGATTCCGACAATCACAAACAACATGGCAAACATGAAGGAGATCAATACAACAATGGTCGCATATCCGCTGGGTGTCCCGTACTTGAACCATGTATAAATGGTGTAGACCATCATGATCAGTCCAAAGAATGCCGTCAGACAGCCGGAATAAATTCCCAGCTTCAGCGGAAGATCAGAAAAACATAAAATCGTATTGATTGAAAACTTTAAAAGACTCTTGATGCTGTATTTGCTCTCACCGGCAAAACGCGGTCTCGCCGCATACTCGATCGTTGTCTTTTCGAATCCGATACTCTGTACATAGCCGCGAAGGAAACGTACCTTCTCACGGTAATTGTTCCGCAGAACATCTGCCGCTGCACGATTCATTGCGAAGAAATCGGATGCGTTCGCCTGAAATTTCACATCAGACAGATAATTGATGACTTTATAAAAAGCTGCCGACGTGATATTCTTGATCAGACCGGCCGTCTTGTTGCGGGTACGAACCATGCTGATGACCTCATACCCCTCTTCAAACTTCGCAATGATATCCACGATACACTCCGGCGGATGCTGTAGATCTGCATCCATGCATATGATTCCATCTCCGGCTGCATGGTCAATTCCGGCAATCATCGCAGCTTCATGGCCAAAGTTTCTGGAAAAATTTACAACCTTTACTTTTTCATCCTGCTCTGCCAGTTCACGCAAAATCGCAAGGGATTTGTCCTGGCTTCCGTCATTGACAAACAGAATTTCATAATCCCAGTTCTCCGGCAGCGCGCGAAGCACCTTTCCGGTCTCCTGATAGAATTCGTGGAGAACCAGTTCTTCATTATAAACAGAAACAACAACGGAAATCAGCTTATCCATAGATCTTAATCTCCATGTCAGAATGTTCCGGTACCTGCTTTTCCTTCGGCGGCAGTTTCATATAGTCACCATAAAGCAATTCCAGACAGTGATCCCAGCCAGCCGGAATGCAGAGCTCCGTATTTTCAAACGCAACCCGCTTCACCTGGTCACTCCACGGTCGTTCTATTTCCACATAGTACCAGTTGGGCGCATAATTGGTGTAAAAGTACCGCTTCGTCTTCTTTTTCCTGTTCATACGACATAGTTTATTCCAAACTTTGTAAGTCACACGGAATGGAACCAGCTTACCGATGTTGGAGAGCACACCGACAAATACTTTCATCATACCCTGATAATCAGAGTAGACAATCTGGTAACGATGTCCCAGTGCAAGACCATAGACCACACAATGCATCAGTTTGGTGAACGGAGCCGCGAATTTTCCATCCGGAAGTGCATCCAGAATGAAAATATCCACCCACAGTTTGCTGATCTTGTCATCATAAAATGACATCTTATCGGATTCCGCAAACTTCTGACTCTTATCGTATAAAATACGCGGAACAAAATCGAAGAACGCCTCGCCATTGTGATACTGGTTCGGCTCCACAAAGGTCATACCCTCTGTCAGTTCTCTGCGCACCACCTTTGCAAACATTTCATAGTTTGCTCTGGTCATCACCACATCCACATCATCATCCCACGGGATAAAGCCGCCATGGCGGATCGCACCCAGCAATGTGCCGGAATCCAGTGCATATTTAATCTTATATTTCTGACAGATTCTGTCAATCTCTTTCAAAAGCTTTAGATTTGCTTCGTGGACTTTTGACAGATCATATGTTTTCTCTTCGCTCACTATTCAAGTCCCTCTTTGATCACTTTCGCCATATAGTCAATCTTTTCATCTGTCATTCCCGGATACACGCCTACCCAGAATGTGTCAGCCAGGATTCTCTCTGTATTGGTCAGTTCACCAACCACACGATATCCCTCTCCGGTCGCACGCATCTCATCGAAACACGGATGCTTGATCAGATTTCCGGCAAACAGCATTCTTGTCTGAACGCCCTTGCTCTCCACATACTGAACCAGCTTATTACGGCTCACACCATCTTTACATGTGATCAGGAAACCAAACCAGCTCGGCTTGGAATTCTCTGCCGGCTCCGGCAGGATCAGCTTGTCCTGTACATCGGAAAGTGCTGCTCTCAGACGATCGAAATTATGTCTTCTTCTCTCTACGAAGGTCGGGAATTTTTCCAGCTGAGCACAGCCGATCGCAGCCTGCATGTCGGTTGCCTTCAGGTTATATCCAAAATGGGAGTATACATATTTGTGGTCATAGCCAAGCGGCAGCTCACCATACTGTCTGTCGAAACGGTGTCCGCACAGATTATCACATCCGGACGGGCATACACAGTCACGGCCCCAGTCACGGAAAGAACGGATGACCTTGTTTAATAATGGATTGTCTGTGTAAACAGCTCCACCCTCACCCATAGTCATGTGGTGCGGCGGATAGAAACTGGAAGTACCGATATCACCGATGGAACCGGAGAATTTCTCTACACCATCGATGGTATATTTTGTACCGAGAGCATCACAGTTATCTTCCACAAGCCACAAATTGTGCTTGTCACAGAAGTCCTTCACTGCCTTCAGATCAAATGGATTGCCCAGAGTATGAGCGATCATCACAGCTTTTGTCTTCTCAGAGAGAGCTTCTTCCAGCATTGTTACATCAATGTTGTACTGCGGGATTGTTACATCCACAAACACCGGCACAGCGCCATACTGGATCACCGGAGCCACAGTTGTCGGAAAACCACAGGCTACTGTGATCACTTCATCGCCCCTCTTTACCCTGCGCTCACCGAGAAGCGGGGAAGTCAGTGCCATAAAGGCGATCAGGTTCGCGGAAGATCCGGAATTTACAAGGGAACAGAAACGAACACCGAGATAATCCGCCAGTTTCTTCTCAAACTCATCGGTATAGCGACCGGACGTAAGCCAGAACTCCAGAGAACTGTCTACCAGGTTCACCATCTCATCTTTATCATAAACGCGGGATGCGTATGGAATACGGTCTCCCTCTTTAAACTCTTTTTTCTGATTATGGAATGTTTCAGCATATTCAGCTACCAACGCCAGAATTTCTTCTCTGGCCTGTGCCTCTGTCTTATTTTCAAACATGTTTACATCCTCCATTTCTATCGGAACATTTCCTCAATCTGTCTGTCCATCACAGCGACCACGTCTCCGCCCGCTTCATAGACTTTACACCACTGGGCTGTCAGCTCAATCGCTTCTTTCACACCATACTGCGGATGCCATCCGAACACGCTCTTAAGCTTGGAGCAATCCAGTTTCAGGAAATTTGCCTCGTGTGGACCGCCATCGCTCTTATTGATCCAGCCGAGGCCATCCCCCCATGCCTCACAGAACATATCAACCAATGTTCCTGTTGTCACACAGTCCTTATCATCCGGACCCACGTTGTAATATCCTGCAAATGCGCCATCTTCCATCTGCGCTTTTGCCACCATCAGATATGCAGCCAGCGGTTCCAGCACATGCTGATACGGTCTTGTGGAATACGGATTACGAACAATGATCTGCTCCTTCTTCATCGCTGCACGCACACAATCCGGCACAATTCGGTCGTTGGCAAAATCACCGCCGCCGATTACGTTGCCGGCACGACATGTAGAAATGGCACAGTGTCCATCCGCAAAGAATGACTTTTTATAGCTGTGTGTCACTAATTCGGAACAGGATTTGCTGTTGGAGTATGGATCATAACCATCCAGGCGGTCATTTTCGCGATATCCGTACTCCCATTCCATATTTTCATAGACCTTATCGGTCGTTACATTCAAAAAGGATCTCACACACGGGAATAATCTCACACATTCCAGAATATTCACTGTACCGATCACATTTGTTTCATAGGTATAAACCGGATCTTTGTAGGAATCACGCACGATCGGCTGTGCCGCCAGGTGCAGCACGATCTCCGGCTGAGCCTCCGCGAAAACCTCCTTTAAATGGGCCAGATCGCGGATATCTCCGATTACAGACTTCATCTTTCCTTCCAGATCGGCCATATCAAACAGCGCCGGTTCCGTTGGCGGATTTAAAGAATATCCGATTACCTCCGCACCCGCATTCACAAGGATACGGCAGAGCCATGTTCCTTTAAAACCAGTATGTCCGGTTACCAGAACCTTTTTCCCTCTATAAAACTCAAAAACTTCAAGTAAATTAAACTTTGTATTCATCTTCGTTCTCCGAATATTTAGTTCCATGTTTTCCACGGTGCTTTTCCGGATGCCCACATTTCCTCCAGCTGCATCTTGTCACGCTGGGTATCCATACACTTCCAGAAACCGTTATGACGATATGCCATCAGCTGACCATTCTTTGCTAAATTCTCAAGCGGTTCTTTCTCAAATACGGTCGCATCACCCTCAATATAATCAAACACTTCCGGATTCAGAACCATGAAACCGCCGTTGATCACACCGCCATCGTTGTCATTCTTTTCACGGAAAGAGCTGATCTGCCCCTCAGAAGAAAGATCCAGAACACCAAATCTCTGTCCTACATTGACTGCAGAGATTGTTGCGATCTTACCATGACCGCGATGGAACTCTTCCAGCGCTTTCAGATCAATATCTGCCACGCCGTCACCATAGGTCAGCATGAACGGTTCATTGCCCACATACTCACGGATTCTCTTCACACGGCCGCCGGTCATGGTATGGAGACCGGTATCGATCAGAGTCACCTTCCACGGCTCTGCATAGTTGTTGTGTACCTTCATACTGTTGTTTGCCAGATCAAATGTCACATCGGATGTATGAAGGAAGTAGTCTGCAAAAAACTCCTTCACCACATACTGTTTGTATCCGAGACAAATGATAAACTCATTATATCCATACTGAGAATAGTGTTTCATGATATGCCACAAAATCGGTTTTGCACCGATCTCAATCATCGGCTTCGGCTTTAAATGACTCTCTTCACTGATACGTGTACCGAATCCGCCTGCCAGAATTACAACTTTCATGATTCTTCCTCCAATTTAATTTGTGTCTTTATAGATATTCCACCTGTTATCTTTCAAGATCTGAAGTGCCTCCCTCGTACCCGGTTTAAAGAATTCCAGATTTCGCTGAAGCGTCTCCTCATCTTCATTTTCAAAATTCAAAAGAACTTCTCTCACTTCAATGTTGTGGTTCTTTCTGTGCTGGCCATGGTTGAATTCCTCAACGGTTGTGGCCACATTGCCAGCGAGGATCACCGCAGTGATTAAAATCGCAAGACCGTGGATCCATGGGCAGCGTCTCTCCTCTGCACCCGCATTCTGCTGCCGGTTCCGATAAACCAGGGCAAACGTCAACAAAATACCGACAATACCTACCTGATACTGCAGCGCATAGCGGGAACTCATTCCATAAGTATCCTTCATAAAAATCCAGCGGCTCACCATCACAATCAGATGATTCATTCCGCCGGCCGCCAAAAACATCAGCGGAAAGATGGTCTTCTCATATACTCTATAATAGAAGTTCATCCACAGTGCCAGGAAATAGGATGCCAGTACCAGAGCTCCAATACCGTACCAGAACAGATCCGGCAGCTCTGCCATTCTTCTTCCTATAAATTCTACCCCAAAAACGATGGAAGCGAAAGCTTTCAGAAGAAATTTAAGGAAAAATTCCGGTTCACGAAAGAATGTTCCGATCAGAGAACCTTCCACCGCCCCTGCATGTTCATATACTGCCTGGGAATTGCTCCAAATATATGCCAGAAGCGGCCATATCACGCTGATAAGCAGAATTCCTGTCTGCTTCAGATCCAGCTTTTTTACAAGGAACATGAATCCGTACGCCAAAATCAAAGTCATGGAATAGATTGCACAGTACGGACCGGCGATTCCCAGAGTGATCAGTGCCGGCAATACTGTCAGCTTTAAGAAATCATGTTCCAGTGCCTGTCCTTGATACACCCGATCCAGGACCAGATAATGATAAAAGAAACAGGCAAACGCCATAAAGTGCGCCCAGCCGGTACCATTATAAAGCATTTCCCACTTATTGAGGCTGAACATGAATACCATGATCAATGTATACCATCCAAGACCGATCCGGTGTTTTCTGCTGAACACGCCAACCGCCAATGCGGAAAGCCCGAAACCGATCACTCCCAGTACCCGGTCAAAGGTCACACTGTAGCCAAACAGTTCCACATTGATGATACGCTCCAGATAATTGGCCGGAATTCTTGTCAGCAGATCGGCCACAAAGAACTTCTCCGGATCCCACACATCCGGCAGATAGGCATTGATCAGACGAATATAATCCGAGTAGACCATATCAATGGATGCCGTATACAGATACCAAAGATAAAACAGAACACCGATGATCGGCAGTCCTATGTACATGCATTTTTTAAATGTTTTCATTTCTGTCCTCCGGAACCGGCTGCTGCCGCAGATGCATTTGTACCCGCATTCGCCTGTCCTGACGATTTTTTCTTCCGGCGTTTCCGCCAGTAATAATTGTTGTTATTTTTCTTTTTCGTTTGTTCTTGCTTTGCTGACACCTGCTCCTGCTTCGGCTGTTCCTGCTGCTTCGGAACCGGCTGTTTCTTTGGAGCATTCGGTTTCTTCGGAGCATTCGGTTTCTTCGGAGAATCCGGGTTCTTCGGAGTTTCCGGTTTCTTCGGAGTTTCCGGTTTTTTCGGCTCTGCCTTCTTGGTCTCCACCACCGCTGTCACATTTCCCTCTGCCGTTTTTTTATTATTCGGACGGTGGCTGCGGCGTTTCTTCTTTGCCGGTTCCTCTACCGGGGCTTCTACCTGCTTTTTCGGTGCCTCTTTTGCCATCGGCGGATTCTGCTTCTTCTGCGAATTCGATTTCTTCGGTGGATTCTGAGCTGCCTTCTCCTCACCGCCTTTGCGCTCTGTTCTCTCTGTGCGCTTGCTCGGAGACTGACTCTTCTCGATCACCACCTTCAAAATATCTTCCAGATAATTGAACTGATTCCAGGCATCTTCCTTGTCAGAATAATTCTCATGAACCGCCTTATTTCCAATCTGGCGTACCTGGTGCATCTCCCATCTGGCAACACGGTCCAGGTAGCCGTTCTCCGTCATCCAACGGTTGAACTCCTTGTGTGTCATCACACTCTTCGTCTTCTGTTTCTTTCCGCTGCGCGGATTCTGGCTCTGACGCTCTTCCATTTCCCGGGCATTGGCTTGGGCCTTTGCCGTATTATCCAACTGGATTCCATTCTTCTCAGCCACCAGCTTCAGAAGCAGTTCCAGATTCTGACGTCCTTTTACCATCGCCGCATTATACTCTCCGCGGCGGAGCCATAATTTTTCTTTCTGCAGTTCTTCTTTGACCGGTCCCAGATAAGCCGTGCGCTTCATAACCAGCACGATCATTGCCAAAATACCAAGAACCAAAAGAACCCCCACTGCGATCAGGACCATCTGCAGTTGTCCTTCCATGTTTTCCCTCTCCTATTTTGCGCCCAGTGTAACCACCATCGCAAGGTTCTCTTCTCCTCGTTTCTCCTGTGCATCTTTCACATAGAAATTGCAGGAAAATTCCAGAGAAATCATCTGATACGGTGCTGACGGAATCTCATAGGTCATATAATTCTCCGTAAATACCAGATCCGGCATTCGCTTTCCGTTCACCTTGATCTGACAGACCTCATTACCGGTGATCTCACCCGGATAATAGCATCCCAATTTCAGCACATCTTTATTTTCATTCATCATTACAATCTTCGCATGTTCATCGACCCAGCCGTCGGAATAACTGCCGTATGCATAATTGCGTCTCTGATGTTTCACGAACGCTGTCACATCTACATAAGCGTGATCCTCTGCATCTTCCCATAGAATCACTGCATTCTCATCGATTTCTTTAAAATCTTGGTCGCTGTCGATAAATTTGATCGTTGTGTTGGCAGCTTCCCCATCTGTATCATAAACTTTCAGGAATGTCTCTGCCGCAAATTCACTCATATCATAGGTATTGCCAATGATATAAACCTGTTTGTCGAAGATTTCCTCTCCATACTTTTCAATCGTCTCTTCTGCCAGAGAATTGTACTTTGCCTGTTCCGGCCAAAGGTACAGGTTTTCCCACGTTTCCCGATAAAACGTCTCAACCGGGAACAGAAGCGCCACGTACACCGGAATCAGAACCGCCGCCTTGCCCATAACAGAAGACATGTAGGCAAGAAGCAGCAATGCCGCTCCGTATACCACATAAACCCATCGCATCTCCACACGAATCGTCACGCTGGAAGATCCGATGCAAAGTGCGATAAATACAAGGAATAACGCCACAGTCTTTATGTGGTCAGGCAAATGTCTCCGATCTCTGAGCACACAGCAAACTGCAAACACCGTCACGGAAATTGCCAGGACCGCGTTGCATCCTTTGATCAGATTTTGAATCTTCTCCGGTGAATTCTCGTATGTCATACCGCAAAGATAATCCGGTCCGGAGTTCTTTCCGAATACAAAATCTACCTGTTCCCAGGCATGCCCCATGGCATCCTCTATTTTAAAGGTATCTGCCACATCCGTGCCTCCGGTACCTGCCGGTGAAAGTGTACCGATCATATTCAGACGAATCAGCTGGATCAACGCAAAGATCATAATAGTGATCAGTAAAAGCAGCCACTTCGGCACCGCAGACGCATTGCCGGTACTTCTGTTTTCCACCGTGCGTCTCACCTCTGCGTTACTGCGGCCTCGGCTCTTGCCCCGACCGCGTCTCTCTTCCTGCATCGGTGCATCCACGTTTCCCTCATCAAACGCCTCATCCTGCACTCCCGGCTCAATCCTGCGCACTCGTTCCGTTCTTTTTCCGGCAGCAAACAGCACACCAAGAATCAGAACCGGTACAAGAACCATGTAACGTTCATGGATAAAGCTGGCCATAAAATACATAAGACCTGCCATCCCGAACGCCCATGTCTTTCTGGTGTTCATGTACTGCCATGTAAAATAGAGCATACCCAGCGCCGTCCAAAGACCCAGACTTTCCATCAGACCATAAAACTGACCGATCTGATAATAACTAAAACGGGAGAGCAGATACGCGATCGCCGCATAGAAGCTGACGATCTTACGTTTGCTGAATCCCACAGCCATCCGATATATGGAGTAGGCGATCACTCCATTCAGCACAATGTTAAATGGAACCATCAGTTCAACATGGTCTCCCAGCAGCCAAAGCTCCAGCCAGGACGCCAAATAAAACACAAAACGGAATCTGGTTCCACCCTTCGGGAATACATACTCTGTAAAACTCTGTTCACCGTAACAGGACCAGAGATAAAGATCATCCATATACAGACCTTTCAACTCTACACCCTGATTGATCACAAAGCCAAAACCGATCAGAACGGCCAAAACCAACAGCCCTTCTTTCCATTTATCAAATAATTCCTCGATTCTGTCACGTAACTCCATTACTCTTACCCCTTATTGCTGATCTCCGGCCCAGTAGTACTGAGCAAATGTCTTGACTGCCGCATCCGAATCCTCCGGGATCACCGGCGACAACGCAAAACGCGCAAGTCCATGTCCGTTTTCGTAGAGTATATCCGTCAGATATCCCTGCTCAATCATACTGACGACGAAGTTCCACGCCTCTGTACCCGGTTTCAAATAACCGCCGCAAAGATAAACATAGTCAATATCTGCATAGTCGAAAAATTCCACAAGACCATCCACGCTGGCCGAAACCATATAGTTGCCGCCGCTTCCTGCAATGTCCACGTAACTCTGAGTATTGCACGGGAACATAAGCATCTCCGGCTGTTCGCCGTAAACGATCACTCTGGTCTCCGGATCATGCGCCAGAATATCCCAGATTTTCTCATTTCCCTTGTAGCGCATTTCTTCCTCTGCCTGTTTCCAATGATCAAAGTATCCCTGATGCATCACCTGAACAGGATTCAGACCCAAGGTGCCTTTCCAGTTGCTGACCGCCGTTACTGTAACATTAAACAGTAAAACCGGCACCAGAAGGATGATCATGGAACCGGACAGCACACGGCTCTCCATTCTTCCCAGCGCAACTGCTGCCAAAATTGCAAACAAACAGTACAGAAGAATAAAGTAGTTGCCATCTACCTGCCAGAGCAGGTAAAGGGAAACCAGACTAACAGCTCCGTTCGTAAAGAATACAGCCACAAGACAGCGAAGCGGATGTTTTTCTTTCTCCTGCAGATTTCGCATGCGCACCATGAGAAGCACTGCAAACAGCACCAGAAATACCAGAAGAAGCGGTGTTCCCCATGCGATCCTCACATGGGCCATATCGTCGCCCGCCGGTGACAGCAGCACGCCATATAATCGCTTCAGGAAATGCTTAAGCGCCTCTTTAAGCCCCAATCCTTCACCATTAGAAGGCAGGCTGTCAAAACGGAACGGGTACTGAATGGAAAATCCCAGTTTTTCCCAGATGGAAGTAAAGACCGATGTGACCGGAAGTCCCGTAAGAAGGATTGTCCGGAACCAAACCAGCAGCCACATGGCAATGGCTCCGATCCATGAAAGGAAAAACCGGTCCTTCACCTGAAAACGGTAATTTTTCGTCACAAACATGTATGCAAACACCGTACATGCCGCGATCGTAGAGAATACCAGTGCCGTCGGCTTCAAGACCATAGTCATTAAAAAAGCATTGCCGGCGACTGCCATCTGCCCCGCCTGCTTATCCTGCAAAAATCTCAACAGGAAATAGATCATGATCAGCTGGAACATTGCTGTCGCACAGTCGGTCTTGGCTGTGATTCCCATATTGGTGATGCCCGGAATACAGGATAGCACCGCCATACAGAACACTGCATACTTTTTATCTGCGAACAGTTTGGTGATCTCGCCGGCACAGAGCAGGATTCCCACGGTCATCCACATCTGAAAGCTTAAGAAAAAGCTGTAAGACGGAAGTCCGGACAATGGGAACACAAGGATCTCCAGACCTTTGGAATATGTATACACCACGTTGACGTTGCCCAGATTCTCATAGATTCCGTCGCCATCGTTCAGTATATACTCTGAGCGAAGGCCATAATGGAGTGAGTCATAATCGGCACAAATGTTCATGCGGCCGACCTGCAAAAGGATCATAGCAAGCATCAGCGCCCCAAAAAATGCCAGATACCAGGTCACTTCACTTCTGCTGTTCCAAAATGCAGTTTCTGTATCTCTTTCCTGTCTTCGCTCTTTCACGCCCGGAAAAACCGGTAAAAAGCTCAGCGCACCAAGTGCCGCAGCGACAATTCTTGTTGCCCCGATACCGCCAACACCTGCCAGGGACATCAAACAATAAAGCAAGATCAGACCGACACAGCCAAGCGTCATATCTGCCATCCGTGTATCCATATGGTATTCTTTAAAAATCTTTTTTTTATCCAGCAGCACGCGAAGTCCGCTGCCCACGCGGAGAATCACAAAAATATACAAAGCAGAAGCCGCCATCGGCAGGAACACCTGATGGATCCAGCAAAAAGCAGATATCTCCACCACAAGAAGGCCGGCACAGAATTTTCTTTCCCTCACTGCAAAGATTGTTACAAATGCAGTCAAAAACCAGACTGTCATTTCAAACAGCAGTCCTTTTGTCTCCGCAGTGAACAACCAGTTACCGGAGATTCCCGTAATATAAAATTTGTAGATACTGATCAAAAGTACCGAAATTACGGTCAGGGTCATAATGCCCAGTGACAGTCCCTCTCGTTTCTTCATGTTTCCTCCCGGCATTTTCTGCCGTTTCTCTTTATTCTTGTCCAAAAACCTCATAGTACTGCATCACATGAAATTTTCGGATATCGGAGAACTGCCCCAGTCCTCCGTCTTCTCTGCTGTCTGTAAAAGTTCCGTCTTTTTCGAGAACGCCCATAGCATGTACGGCATCGTAATTTTTCTGCAGCGATTCCGCTGCTGAAAAGACACCGGTCGGCGTGATACCTGCAGTTTCCAGAACTTCGTTTCCCAGCATAAATGCACTCATATTTCCCGACTCCGGTACTTCCCTGTCATAATTGGTCCACATCATATACGGAGTCTCAAATGATTTTAATTTTAATTCTGCCGGAACCTCGCTCCAGCGATAGCCAAACATTTCCTCAAAGAATTTCGGCTCTATCCCCGGCTGATGATCACCGAACAGGACAACCATCGTCGGCTCTTCCTCTTTTTCCAGTTCCTGCAGAAATTCCCGAAGTGCCTCATCGGACATCCGGATCAAAGTCAGATACTGGTCTGTTTTGGGATACTCACCTGCACACGGTGTACCGTTCACAGAAGTCACATGTACCGTGGATTCCAGACCTTCCACCTCAAATCCGCCGTGGTTCTGCATCGTCACATTAAAAATAAACATGCTTTCTCCCGGTTTCTTCTCTTCCAGAAGTTTCAGGATGGCATCATAATTGGATCGATCACTCATATAACCGCGCGGCAGATCCTGCTTCATCTCCTGTCCCAGTTCGTCATAATAGGTCTGATCCAGAAAACGATCAAATCCCATCGCTGCATACGCCTCTGTCCGGTTCCAGTTATATCCCGGATACGGGTGCATTGCGATCGTCTCGTATCCCTGTTCTTTAAAGATCTTGGCCAGAGAATGGTCGCCTTCTTTTACATAAAACTGGTATGGAACACTGCCCTGCGGAAGAAAAGCACAGGAATTTCCTGTGAGAAACTCATATTCGCTGTTGGCCGTCATCGCACCAAACACCGGCACATACAGATTTCCCTTCTGCACATTCTCCGCACCTGTCAGGCTGTCAAAATATTCGAAAAACGGTTCGTCAGTCTCAAAAAATCCACCGTTCAGCCCATTGTACAGGCGAAGATCTGCAAAACTCTCATTCATAATGCAGATCACATTGACCGGAGTCGTCTGTACAGTCATATCTGTCCCGTTCTTTTTCCCCGGACCATGTTCCTTCACCAGATCTCTCGCCTCCGCCTCCAGATAGGCATCCGGTTCCGGAGGGATCACAGACTTAAAGGACAAAACTGTAGAAAGAAAAAAGCCCTCTTTTTCAAAGCTGACGATCGGGTCCCACATCGGCACATCCAACCGGTATTTCGGTGACCACACTCCAAACAGCAGAATTCCAAACACGACGGTCGTGCCGCTCCAGACAACCTTCGGCATCCAGCCTTTTTTCATCCGCAGCGGATATCTGCAGCTGATATATGCAAGACCAGCGATGACAAAAAAGGCAATTACCAGCGCAAGGGTCAGACCAAATTTATAGTTGGAAGAGACTGTCAGCGCGGTTCGAAGTGCCAGTACATCCCAGATCATCACCGGGCGCTCACGGAAACTGATCACAAAATATTCCGCTGCCGCCAGAACATACAAAAGTATGCTGAGAAACGCCCATCCGACTCTGGTCGTGCGAAAGATCACAAACACGCCAAAGTATAAAAGATAATAGATCGCCACATTTAACGCGATGCAAAGCGGTGTAATATGAAACAGGTTGCCTGTCACCGACTCTGCCGCCACAAACACCAAAAGCGGCATCAGCCAAAGGACATGCCGCAGATGTTCCTTACTCAGCATAGAAATGCTCCTCAAGCAGCAGACAGAGTACATGGTATATCGGAAGATGCAGTTCCTGGATCATAAAAGTCTCCTGACACGGAACGATCACCGAACAATCTGCGATCTTTGCCAGCTTTCCACCGTCTTTTCCGGTTAGCGCCAGAACCTTCATACCCTTCGCTTTTGCCGTTACCGCTGCATACATAACATTCTCCGCGTTTCCTGAAGTACTGATACCTAAAAATACATCCCCCGGTTTGCCATAACCGTTGACCTGCTGTGCATAACAGAGCACCGGATCCACATCATTGGCAAAAGCCGTGGAAAGTGCCGTATGCGCATTCAGTGCGATCGCAGGAAGTCCCCCCTGAAGTTTCGCAGACAGTTCAGCGCCGCGCTTTTCATCGATCGCACACAGTGCCGCTTCCATCTCTACGCTTACTGGGCGGCGTTTCGCAAATCCTTTCATCAGTTCACCTACGATATGCTCCGAATCCGCCGCACTTCCGCCGTTTCCGGCAATCAGAACTTTTCCCCCGTTTTCGTAGCATTCCGCCATTGTTTTATATACTGTTTCGATATCTTTTTCCACACATTCCAGAACCGGATATCGTCTGATCAAATCCTTTAACATGGTATTTGACTCCTTTATTTTTAATAATTGGACACTATTCACCCATCATACTATCTTATCTATTCTACCATATCCCTTCGGGTCTTTCCACATGGTTTTTTGAATTTTATATGGAAAAAAAGAGCCATTGCTCAATAGATGTTTTTGTTCATCTTTTTGCAATCGCTCTTTCAATGTTTAAATGAATCTCTGTGTTTCGCTTACCAGCTAAGCTTCTCAAAAATGGTCCCACCGCTGGCATTTAATTGAAACCCTTTCAGTTCTTCATCATACGCCCTCGTGTTGTTCTTTAAATACAGCGGCACATGAGGGCAAAGTTCATTCATCATCCTGCTGAATTCGGCAACGATCTCCGTATTTTTCTCCACATCCACAGTTGTCAGCATCCGGTCAATGACCGCATCCACTTCCGGCTCATTGATCCGCGTCTTGTTGGATGAATTGATTGCGGAGGAATGGTATACGCCTTTGGCAAAACTCATCATCGTGTCACTGGTATACCCACCAAGCGCCGCCTCATAATCACCGGTCGCTGTACGATCAAGATAAGTTGCAAGGTCCATAGACTCCAGTCGCACGTCAATTCCAAGTGTCTCTTTTAAACAGCTTTGAATCACCTGACCGGCCCGCAGCTTTGTATCATCGGAACAAATGATGGAAAAGCTGCAATCCTTCGGATCAAGAGCGGATGCTTCAAAATGTTCCTTCGCCTTTTCCGGATCATACGTCGGGGCACCTTCGGCGGTCGCGCCCGGAAAACACTCCGGCACCATTGCGTAGGCTACACTGCCGCCCCCATTCAACGCCACCTGGATAACCGCATCCCGGTCTATCGCTGCGGCAATCGCACGGCGGAAATCGAGGTTATCAAACGGGGCAGCTTCATGATTGATCATCATATAGTTGTAATTGGTTCCCGCTTCATCCACTACGAGGATATCGTCATCCGCTTTCAGCCTGGCCACATCCGTCGTCTCCACCTCCATCACCAGATCCACTTCTCCTGCTTCGAGAGCCATGGTTCTGGAAGAACCCTCCGGAATCACCTTCCAGATTACGTGCCGGATCGGCGCCTCTCCTTTGAAATACTCATCAAATGCCTCAAAAGTTACACTTTCCCCTTTTCGCCATTCGACCAGTTTATATGGACCTGTACCGATCGGTTCTTTATTGAAATCATGACCATTCTCGATCAGTTCAGCCGGAAGAATGAAATTTCCATGACTTGTCAGATCATTCAAAAGCGAAGCCTGCGGACCGTCCGTTTCAATTTTAATCGTATAGTCATCAATCACTTCCACTGACTTGTACGCATTGGCGTACTGAGCTACTTCCGGCGATTCCTTTGCCAGTTCCAGAGATGCTTTCACATCTGCAGCCTTCATCTCCGTACCATTATGAAATTTAACTCCCTGACGAAGTGTAAATATCCACTCGGTATCACTCACGGATTCATAGTTTTCCACAAGATCCGGCTGCACTTCCATGTTTTCATCCAACAGAAAGAGTCCGTTGTGAGTCATCTTATTCATATAGTCGCCGGCTGTCGCGTTGTGCAGGTTCGTCGTCATACTCGGGGTTTCGTTGGCAGTTGCGATAACCAATGTGTCATCCTTGTCCTCTGCGTCATCGCTCTTCCCGTCTGCCTCCTCTTTTACAGCATCTTGCGCCATCGTCGTATTCTGCAAGTTTCCATCATCCAAACCGGCGCTGCATGCAGTCATGCTGATCGCTGCGGAAAAACCCAGAATCAAAGCGAGGCTGCGTATCCATTTCTTTTTCATAACGATTCTCCTTTCATGTACTGTTCACCTTAGTACAATAGCAGAAGAACCGCATCATTTCCATCGGGACTAATTAGCAGTGTCTCCATGTTCTTCCATGCATGCAAACCGATACTCTTTCGGCGGCTTTTCACCCAACAGATGTTCTACAAAATAGTCCATCTTTCTGCGGATAAAATACATATCTGCAGGCACGTTGTGGTTCACTCTCGGAAGAACCATCAGATCATAGTCTTTGTTATTTTTTGTCAGTGCATCACAAAGGCGGATCGTCTGTGACATCGGCACATTATCGTCCATGGCGCCATATGCAAGCAGAAGTTTTCCTTTTAGATTGCCCGCCAGTTTTGTCACATCCGAACGTTCGTAGCAATCGGTATCGTCACATGTATGCAAGCCACCATAGCGCTCCGTCCAGGAATGTTCATACATTCTCTGATCATAGTTTCCCGCAGATGCAACACCAACTTTATAAAAGTCCGGATAGGTGAGCATTGCAGTCACCGTTCCGTAACCACCGCCGGAATTGCCCCACATACCAACACGCTCCATATCAAGGAACGGGAATTTCTCCTTCAGTTCTTTCGCACAATGCACATGGTCGAGGATGCCATTGCACCATTCAAATCTTCGATTGCTGTGACGATGGAACTCTTTTCCGCGTCCCGGTGTTCCGCGACCATCCAAAATAATACCTGCAAAACCAAGCTGGGCAAACTCCTGCAGACCACCCATAATTTCACGATTCATTGGATTGTCCCATGTAAAATCACGCGGAACATTGTAAAGCTGAGCCGCACCATAAATGTAATCGATGACAGGATAAGCTGCCTCATTTTCGCTCAGCATAGCCGGCGGAACCAAAATACCATAGAGATCTGTAACACCGTCTGCAGCTTTTACTGTAAATCTCTGAGGAATCTGATAACCCTGTTTTAACAGATCTTCAATATCCGCATGTTCCAGTTCCCGAATCAAAGAACCGTCATTCTTTCGCAGCACCGTCACCGGCGGCAGGTCTATGCGTGAATAAGTATCGACAAAACTCTCCTTTCCCATACTGATCGTATGCGTCGCGTCTTCCGGAGTCAGCCTCCTTACCTCAGTTCCGTCAAAATCGACGGAATATAACTGGTAGAACAGCGGATCAGAGCAATCTGCCTCATTGTTTCCCATAAAATAGATCTTTCGATTCGCTTCATCCACTTTCACAATTTTCTGGACGATCAATGTTTTATATTCCTCACCAAACAGATCAACACCTGTTACTGTTTCATCTGTCAGGGTTCCTGCATTCATTTCTGCCTCGTTACAAACAGGCAGTTCGAAACGGTACAGATGCGCATAACCATTTCTCTCGCTCTGCCAAAATGCCAGTTTCCGATCTCCCGTCACGAAATTGGAAAAAATATAGTTTCCATATCCGTCTAAAATATTGGCAGCACCCAGGTTCAGGAACATGTCGGTCGTCTCCTTCACCATTTCCTTCGCATGACCGGTTGCTGCATCGGCCAGATAAAGGCGACCTTCCTGGTAGCCACGGGCAATCCATGTAAAATAGAATCCACTGCTGTCATCCAGCCAGCGTACCCAGCTTCTTTCTGCAGTTGTATAAACCGGATACAAGAACTCCGGGGCATCCACCTTCTTGAATGTTTTATCCTTCGTGTCTCCCACATACAGTTGATAATGCGGAATTTCCTCATCAGAATCTGTCACAAACGGGCATGGATATTCCTTCAATTGCGGACGGATCTGCGGCACAGAATCCGAGTACGACTCCATCACATACAATTTTTTACATTTTCGCCGATCAGCACGATAAGTAACAAAATATCTTCCATCCGGACTCCACAGTACCAGGGGATGATCCACGTATCCCTCACGCTGCACAGTAATCTGGCTGTATACGTCAATATAGCAGCCATACTCCAGCCATTGTTCACCGTCATAAGTAAGAACAGTCTCTTCCCCGCTGCAACTTTCTCTCAAAACCAGGTTGTGTTCCCGCGTAAAAAGAACATATTTACCATCCGGCGAAGTCGTCTCGTGACCTGTTTGTTCTCCTCCGACTCTGCGTCCGGTCTCCTGCTCAATACGGATGGTCTCGTCTGTCTGAGTCGCATTCGTAATAATCGTTTCCTCGCCGGTTTTCGCGTCAACCTGAACCTTCACATTTTCAATTCCGTGCTCACCGCGCATCTGACGCATATACGTAAATGTATGATCGTTTCCCCAACGAATCATTGGTTTTCCATTCAACACTTTATCCCGAATATTCTTGGTCAGCAGTCTTTCTGCCGCTTCGTATCTCTTTTGCATCGTGTACCTCCCTTGGTCGTATGCTTTGAATACTATTTTACACGAAGTTCACAATTATTCATATCAAATTATCTTAACAAGCCATTTTTTTACACAAAAAAATCCGCACCGGATAACCGATGCGGATTTCGAAAATTCCATTTGGGTTAAATTACTTAACAGTAACTTTTGCACCTTCAGCTTCAAGTTTAGCCTTGATATCGTTAGCTTCTTCCTTGGAAACGCCAGCTTTAAGAACCTTCGGAGCGCCATCTACAGCGTCCTTAGCCTCTTTAAGACCAAGACCTGTTACTTCACGAACAACCTTGATAACTTTAACTTTGTTTGCGCCAACTTCTGTAAGCTCAACGTCAAACTCTGTCTTCTCTTCTACTGCTTCTGCCGGGCCTGCTGCTGCAACTACTACGCCTGCTGCTGCGGATACGCCGAACTCTTCCTCACATGCTTTTACTAATTCGTTTAACTCTAATACGGATAATTCCTTGATAGCTTCAATAAACTCAGCTGTTGTTAACTTTGCCATTACTATTTACCTCCATAGATAATATATAAATACGATTTGGTTTGAAATAAGTTATATACAACCTCAAGTTGTATACGGGTATGTTCACTCAGCTAAACTCTCAGGCACTTCGTACCTGCTCGTTAAGATTCGTGAACGGCTTTCGCACTAATCTCGAGCTTCGCGTTAGCTCGCTCTCGCCAAGTGCTCTATGCCTCTGCAGCGCCGCCCTCTTCCTTCTCTGCGATCTGCTTGATAACGCGAGCGAAGTTTGTGATCGGGGACTGCATGCTGCCAAGAAGTCTTCCAAGAAGAACTTCTCTGTTCGGGATTGTTGCGATAACGTTGATTCCCTTCTGATCGTAGTAAGTACCTTCTACTACACCAGCCTTTAATTCAAGCTTCGGAGCTTTCTTAGCAAACTCAGCTAAGATTCTTGCCGGAGCTGTAGCGTCGTCTTTGGATACAGCCAGAGCTGTCGGTCCTTCAAGATTCGGCTCAAGTGCTTCGAAAGCTGTTCCCTTTGCAGCGAAACGGATCATTGTGTTCTTATATACTTTATAAGTAACACCAGCTTCTCTTAACTGCTTACGAAGGATTGTATCCTGCTCAACAGTTAATCCACGGTAGTCAACAACTACTGCAGAAGCTGCGCCGTCAAGAAGTTCAGCGATTTCAGCAACAACTGGCTGCTTTAATTCAACTTTTGCCATGATTGGTTTACCTCCTGTTAGATTTTATATGGTATCGAAAGCCATCACAGCGTCTATTTTCCAATAAACAAGGAAAACCCCTCCGCCGCCTGGACAGAGAGGTTTTACAAAATTCTACGTGTGAGTTTTGTACGTTCCTCGGCAGGTGTTATCATCTTACGCCTTGCGGCACCTGCTGTCTTCGGCATTCAATACTCGAATACTATATCATTATATATTCGGATTGTCAATCAAAATCTTTTCGTTAATTTATCTAAAATTTAGTTATTATTTTTATCAATAATGACTAATAATTAGCCCATTAACTTAGCAACGTTTAACTTAACGCCCGGGCCCATTGTGGATGTTAATGTAACGCTCTTAAGGTAAGCGCCCTTAACTGTGCTCGGTTTAGCTTTGATGATTGCATCCATAAGCGTCTGGAAGTTGTCCGCTAACTGTTCTTCTGTGAAAGAAGCCTTACCTACTGGCACGTGGATGATGTTTGTCTTATCAAGTCTGTACTCAATCTTACCAGCTTTGATCTCGTTGATAGCCTTTGTAACGTCCATTGTTACTGTACCAGCCTTCGGGTTCGGCATTAAGCCCTTCGGACCAAGTACACGACCAAGACGACCAACAACGCCCATCATATCCGGTGTAGCAACAACTACATCGAAATCTAACCAGCCATCGTTCTGGATCTTCGGAATTAATTCCTCAGCACCTACGAAATCAGCGCCAGCTGCTAAAGCTTCATCAGCCTTTGCACCCTTAGCGAAAACAAGAATTCTAACAACTTTACCTGTACCGTGCGGTAATACTACAGCACCACGGATCTGCTGGTCAGCATGACGGCCATCACAGCCTGTTCTTAAGTGAGCCTCGATTGTCTCATCAAATTTAGCAACAGCAGCTTTCTTAACTAATGCAATAGCGTCTGCTGTATCATAAAGAGTAGCGCGGTCGATAGCTTTTGCCGCTTCTACGTATCTTTTTCCTCTTTTCATTTCAAATAACCTCCTGTGGTAATGTCGGGAGTGCTCCCTCCCACGTCATTGTCCTAAATTATCTATAAAATCGGATTTCGTTCGAAAATTAGTCTTCTACTACGATACCCATGGAACGAGCTGTACCAGCGATCATGCTTGTAGCTGCCTCGATGCTAGCTGCGTTAAGGTCTGGCATCTTTAATTCAGCGATCTTCTGTACTTCTGCTCTGGACAGTGTAGCTACTTTTGTCTTGTTCGGAACTGCAGAACCGGATTTGATCTTTGCAGCCTTCTTTAATAATACAGCAGCCGGCGGAGTCTTTGTGATGAAGCTGAAGCTTCTGTCAGCATAAACTGTGATAACTACCGGAATGATCATGCCATTCTGATCAGCAGTTCTAGCGTTGAACTCCTTTGTGAACTGTACGATGTTAACACCGTGCTGGCCGAGTGCCGGACCTACTGGCGGAGCTGGTGTAGCCTTGCCTGCCGGGATCTGTAATTTAATATATCCTGTTACTTTCTTTGCCATAATTAGCAACCTCCTAAATCATGTGGTAATGTCGGGGATTTCCCTCCCACGCGC
>JAFSFU010000238.1 GCA_017435025.1 Lachnospiraceae bacterium
ATGGCGAATCGTCATGGTCTGATCGCTGGTGCAACTGGTACCGGTAAGACTGTTACCTTAAAAGTAATGGCAGAGTCCTTCAGTGACTGTGGAGTGCCGGTATTTCTGGCTGATGTAAAAGGAGATTTGGCCGGTATGTGCAAACCGGGCAAGGACAGCACCGATATGCAGGAGAGGATTGCCAGATTTGGTCTTGCTGAAGCGGGATTTGAGTATGATTCTTATCCAAGCTGTTTTTGGGATATCTACGGAAAATCCGGTATCCCGCTCCGCACAACGATCAGCGAGATGGGACCGACACTTCTTGCAAGGTTGATGGATCTCAATCCGACGCAGACAGATATTCTTCAGATCGTATTCAAAATTGCAGATGATAATGGGCTTTTACTGCTGGACACCAAGGATCTCCGTTCCATGCTCCAGTATGTATACGACAACTCCAAGGAGTATTCTGCGGAATACGGCAATATGGCAAAACAGAGTATTGCAGCGATCGTGCGTGGGGTGGTGGCGCTTGAGGAAGCAGGCGGTGATCAGTTCTTTGGTGAGACTGCCTTGAATATCAGAGATTGGTTCTCTACCGGCAATAATGGAAAAGGCACGATCAATATTCTGGATTGTCAGAGTCTGATCAATAACCCAATGATGTATTCTACATTTATGCTTTGGATGATGTCCGAGCTCTTTGAGACACTTCCGGAGGCCGGAGATGCAGAAAAACCGAGAATGATCTTTTTCTTTGATGAAGCCCATTTGCTGTTTGAGGATGCTCCGAAAGCTCTTCTTCAGAAGATTGAGCAGGTAGTGAAACTGATCCGTTCCAAAGGCGTTGGTATTTATTTCATTACACAGAATCCGTCTGATATTCCAAATGATGTTCTTGCCCAGCTCGGAAATAAGGTTCAGCACGCACTTCATGCATACACACCGGCAGAAAAGAAACGTGTAAAAGCAGCGGCAGAGTCTTTCCGGGAAAATCCGGAATTTGATACGATGGAAGCAATTTCCAATCTCGGAATTGGTGAAGCGCTGGTTTCTTTCCTGGATGAAGAAGGAAGACCGTCTGTGGTGGAAAGAGCAAAAATTTTACCACCGAAAAGTTTGATGGGACCGATCGACGACAGTACGAGAGAAAAAGAAATCCAGCAGAACGTTCTGTATATGCGATATGAGCAGGTTGTGGATCGCGAGTCCGCATACGAGCTTCTGACTAAACGAGTGGCAGCGGAGGAGGAAGCAGAGCAGCAGGCAAAAGAAGATGCTCTCCGTGCAAAAGAGGAAGAAAAGAAGAGAATACAGGCAGAGAAAGCTGCGGAAAAAGAAGCGGAAAAACAGCGGAAAGCTGAGGAGCGTGAAGCGGAGCGTCAGGCGAAGAAGAAAAAAACAGCGGCGAAGAGTGTTGCGAAGACGGCGACCGGTACCATCGGACGTGAGATCGGCAATACGATCGGAAACAGTATTGGCGGAAAGTTTGGAAAGAAACTGGGCGGCAATATCGGTGCGGCGTTAGGTCGTGGTATTCTGGATACTTTGTTCCGATTCTAATTGAATAAGTGTGTGTAAGAGGAATACCCGGCGACCGAAAAGCCGGATCCAATAACATGCAAATACTGTGATGAAGATTTCCAGCGCACTGGTAATCAGAAAATCACAGAGGATCAGTAATGCAGTGCATATGGCAATGGCTAGGATCATCAAAGCAGTTGGAAGTGAAAAGAGTTTCGGTTTGATTTGATAGAGCTTTAGATTCAGGCTCGTTAAAGCGAAAAAGAAAATGACAGTGGAAGAGAATGCCATTCCAAGGTGCATAAAAGCGATTAGCGGTTTTGTTTGCGGTAGATAAGGGAGAAATCCGGATCCAATTAGAAGTATGACAGCAAGATCGGTCATGATCGGTTCTTTTCCAACGGAAAGAAAAGGGGCGGCTTGACCGATTATCTGTTTTGTTGTCCTGTGAAAATAGGTTCCGGTAATCAGCACCCAGATAAGGAGAACTATGTTCCTGGGATAGACAGCGGACGCGGCAGAAAAATTAGAAGTAAACCAATTAGTCTGACCGGGAAGCAGAAATGTGAGAATCGGAATTAAATATCTGGCAGCAAGTGAAGACATAAGTCACCTCCTGTTATTAGGATTCACAGGAGGAACAAACAGATACTGAAAATAAAAGGAAAAAATATGGAGACTATGAATGTGCCGGGACTTCCGGCGGAATTTGTTAAAAAAATGCAGACCCTTCTGGGAGAAGAAGCGCAGGCGTTCTTTGACAGCTACGACGAAGCAAGGCGGTATGGACTTCGTATCAATCCACTGAAATGCGGGGAGAACGTACCGGAATATGTTGGAAAATTGAAAAGAATTCCATGGGCAGCAACCGGATATTATTATGAGGAAACCATGCGTCCGGGCAAGCATCCATTCCATGAGGCAGGGGTTTATTATATTCAGGAACCTAGTGCAATGGCGGTAGCTGAGGCGCTTGATCCAAAACCCGGTGAGCGAATCTTAGATCTCTGTGCGGCACCGGGAGGAAAAAGTACCCATCTGGCGGGTAAAATGGGTCAAAAAGGACTTTTGGTGTGCAATGAGATCCATCCGGCAAGGGCGAAGATTCTGGCACAGAATGTGGAGCGCATGGGTATTGCCAATGCCGTTGTGACAAACATGGAACCGGCTGGCATGGTTGATCCATTTCGTGAGTTTTTTGATGGGATTGTGGTGGATGCACCTTGTTCCGGTGAGGGCATGTTTCGAAAGGACGAAAATGCCAGAAATGAGTGGAGTCCGGATCATGTGATCTTATGTGCTAACAGACAGGATATGATTTTGGATTGTGCTGCAGAAATGCTCTGCACAGGAGGCAGGATCGCGTACTCAACCTGTACCTTTTCTCCGGAAGAGAATGAGCAGGCGATTGCAAGATTTTTGAGCAGACATCCGGAATTTCGTGTTGAGAGACCGGCATGTGCGCAGTATTTTTCTCCGGGACGACCGGAATGGGCAAACGATTGGGCAGATGCAGAAAAGACCGTTCGAATCTGGCCTCATCGTGTGGATGGCGAGGGACATTTCCTTGCATTGTTAGTCAAAGCTGGAATAGCGCCGAACCGCAGTTTGAGCGAATCTGCTGATCTTGCAGATGTCACGGAGCAAAAAGAAGGAAAAGGAAAAAAGGATAGAAAGAAGAAAACACAGGAGCGACAATCGGGAAAGAGTGTTAAGCCGGCAGGTACGGACCTTGCGGATTTTTATGGATTCTGCAACGAATTTCTGGAATGTATGGATCATATGACAGCTGGCAGACGTTTCCTGACATTTGGAGAAAACCTGTATCTGATTCCACAGGAAATGCCTGAGATGGAAGGTTTGAAGGTGCTTCGTCCGGGGCTTCATCTGGGAGTGTTAAAGAAGGGACGGATGGAACCGTCCCATGCATTGGCGCTATATTTAAAGAAAGAAGATGTCCTTCGGACACTGGAAATCGGAGCAGAAGGACAGGCAGAAAGATATCTGAAAGGTGAAACTTTGACAATACCGGAGGCACATCAGAATTTAAAAGGATGGGTTTTGGTAACATCCGAAGGATATTCTCTGGGATTTGGCAAGGCCGATCGGGGAGTTCTTAAAAATCATTACCCCAAGGGACTTCGTAAACCGTGGGTGCAAGCTTTGCCATATCTTCCGGAAGCGGTGCTTCGAATTCCATGATTTCTTTCGTGACCGGATGGGTAAAACGCAGATATGCGGAGTGCAGCGCCTGGCGTTTGATGTAACGATAATCCGGATGGTAAAGAAAATCGCCCGGGAGCGGGTGACCAATATATTTCATATGGACACGGATCTGATGAGTCCGCCCGGTTTCGAGCCGCAGGCGGAGGAATGACAGATCCGTGTTTTCGTTGTAGGAAATTGTTTGATAATGCGTGAATGCTGATTCGCCCAGATCCGGCTCGGGAATTCGTTCAATGGTAGAGCCATCTTTGCGGGCAATCGGGACATCAATGGTTCCGGATGGATCTGTTTTTCCGCAGACAATGGCAAGATATTCCCGGTGGATTGCATGTTCTTTGACCTGATCCGAAAGAATACAGGAACTCAGCATGTTTTTCGCGATCAAAAGCAGACCGGATGTATCGCGGTCCAGCCGATTGACTGCGCGGAAAACGAATTCTGCATTATGCTGTTCCATATACCAAGCGATTCCGTTCGCCAGCGTATTGCCGTAGTTTCCCTGAGAAGGATGAACCGGCATTCCCGCTGCCTTGTTGATGACCATCAGGTGTTCGTCTTCGTAGAGAATGGAAAGCTCCATGGGAACAGGAACAATGGATTCCGAGCCTTTCTTTTCTGTTAGGTGTACAGTAAGTGTTTCACCTTCATTTAGTTTGTGGTTGGAGAAAACGCAAGTGTCTCCAATAAAAAAGCTTTCCGGTGTGTTTCGCAGGGTCACGATCAGACGGCGGGAATAACCTTCGTCTGATAAATACTGTGCGATAGACTTGCCGGCTGCAAGGTGGTCAATTTGATAAATAAGTGTTGTTTTCATACCTGAGATTGTAACATAAGGGGATATTGATAGCAAGAAAGAAAACAAAGGGCATATATTGATAAAAATTGCAAATGGTAGTCTGTGAATGAAGATATGGAAGGTTAGGTTATGGAGATTGGTTGTCGCATCTGTATTTTCAGCTGTGTATCTGTTGAAAAATCCACTGACGATCAAAGGGGAAGAGGCACAAATGCCGGATGCGCCTTCGGTATATGCGCAAGCTGCTGTGCTGATGGATGGGGAGAATGGGCGGGTTCTGTATGGTAAAAATGAAGGACAGATTCTTCCCATGGCCAGCACTACAAAAATCATGACTTGTGTTGTGGCATTGGAACAGGCAGAGCCGGATGAGATTGTGGAGGTATCAGAGTATGCGGCATCTATGCCGGATGTTCAGCTGAATATGAAAGAGGGGGAGCATTATTATCTGAAGGATCTGCTTTACTCTCTGATGCTGGAATCACACAATGATTCTGCAGTTGCGATTGCAGAACATGTTGCGGGAAGTCAGGCAGCGTTTGCTGACATGATGAACCAGAAAGCCAGAGATCTTGGATGTATTCATACCTATTTTATCACGCCCAATGGATTGGATGCAGTGGATGAAGAAAGTGGAGCTTTCCATGGGACAACTGCTGGGGAATTGGCAAAGATCATGCGGTATTGTGTGTTTCAGTCACCGAAAAAAGATGAGTTTCTTGAAATTACCCGTGCACCGTCCTATGCATTTTCAGATTTAGAACGAACCCGATCTTTTTCCTGCATCAATCACAATGCACTGCTCACATCTATGGAGGGGGCGATGTCAGGGAAGACCGGTTTTACCAATAAAGCAGGCTATTGTTATGTCGGCGCGGTCGAAAGCGGAGAAAAACAGTTCATCTGCGCACTCTTGGCATGCGGATGGCCGCCGAACAAGTCATATAAATGGCAGGATATGCAAAAACTGATCACATTTGGTGATAAACAGTATGATTTTTACGATTTGGGACGTGGCTCTGTGGAGATTCGGGATATTCCGGTGGAGAATGGAGTTATTGATTTTGTAAAGGTTGAGGTCGTGGATGATGATGTAAAAGAGGAAGGTGCGGATGTCGTGGCACGCATTTTGATGCGGCCGGATGAGCGCATAACGGTGCGGAAGATGATAAAAAAGACAATTCAGGCACCGGTTACAAAGGGTATGTGTGTGGGACAGATGGAGTATCGTCTTGGAGATACGATCATTGAGTGTATACCGATCATAACTGCAGAGGAAGTGGAAGAGTGGAATCCTGAATTTTGTCTCAAAACTCTTTTAAACCGTTATCTGTTCTGTTATAATGCAGATTAAGAGTATTGCTAAGGAGGAAGTTTTGCTATGCATACAGAACTGACAAGAGAGAAAGCCATTGCGCTTTTAAGAGAACACAATAAAGAAGATTTCCATGTACTGCATGGTCTTACCGTTGGCGGCGTGCTGAAATGGTACGCCAATGAACTTGGTTACGGAGAAGATGCAGATTTTTGGGAAGTGGTAGGTATTCTTCACGATATCGATTTCGAGGAGTATCCAGAGGAGCATTGTCTTGTTGCCCCGCGTCTGCTGAGAGCGGGCGGTGCAGAGGAAGAAGTGATCCATGCGGTTTGCAGTCATTGTTTCGGTCATCACGAGGGTATCACCCAGAGTCCGGATCATGAGATGGAGAAAGTACTCTATGCAGCAGACGAATTGACCGGTCTTATTTGGGCTGCAGCAAAGATGCGTCCGTCCAAGAGCACAAAAGATATGGAAGTATCCAGTCTGAAAAAGAAATTCAAAGATAAACGTTTTGCTGCGGGATGTTCCAGAGAAATCATCAGCCTTGGATGCGAGAAGCTTGAATGGGAACTGGCAAAACTGATGGAGATGACAATTTTTGCTATGCGTTCCTGTGAGGATGCATTGAATGAAGAAATGGAGGCACTGGGCCTCCACGCTTAAATCGGATTATTCGCTTAATATGGAGACTGTCAGTCGATGGGGGATGCATACCAGCATTTCCCCATTTTCACTGATGGCTCCTTTTTTTATACAGTCGTGATTGGGACAGTTGGCTTCTGAAATCCATGCCTTTCCGTTCTCAATGATCAGGTGATTGATGCCGTCGTTGGCTGTTTCAATCGTATATTCCAGATCTTCATAGAGGTCAAAGGTTTTCAGAACTTGTTTTTTTGAGTTCTGATCGACAATTGATATCTCAACGACAGCTGCCGGGGCAGAATATAGAGAACGATTGATGAAAAAGAAAACTGCGGTAACCGCTGCAACGACTGCAATCAGGACTTTTTCCCGTTTTCCAAATTTTTTTTCCATAGATATCCTCTTATTTATGAACGATTTTGTTATGAATCGGATAAAAACTCTTCCATCCCATCGGAATAATACACATTGTAATCTTCGTCGATGAAACATCCGTACACCCCATCAAGGGAATTGATCAGTTTCATTCCCTGTTCCAATCCAAGAGAGAAACAGGTGGTGGAAAGACCGTCTCCATCTGCTGAATGCTCCGAGAGAATGGAAACAGAGATCAAGCCGTTATCATAAGGATATCCGGTTTTGGGATTTAAAATATGGTGATAATTGGTCCCATTTATGATAAAATGTCTTTCATAGACTCCGGATGTGACCACAGATAGATCGTTCACATTTGCTGTTGAAAAAGTTTCTTCGCGTTCGGCAAACGGTTTTTGCAGACCGATCCGGAAGGGTTCGCTGTTGGGTCGGCTTCCAATACAAAGAACATTACCGCCAAGATTGATAATAGCACTGCTTACATTTTGGGATAACAGGTACTCCTTGATCTGATCAGCAATATAACCCTTGGCGATCGCACCAAGATCAATTCGCGTATCCGGAGATAGAAAGGTCAGCGTATTGCCCTCAAGAACGAGATTTTCGTAACCGGTTTTCTGTATTGCCTCGGTCAGCTGATCGGGGTCAGGCAGTTGGGGATCTTCGGCAGTAAAATCCCAAAGCGAGCTGGCTGGTTCGATAGTAATATCGAAAGCTCCATCAGAAATTTTGCAGTAATGAAGCGCTTTCTCCATGAGTTTTGCAGTTTCATCGGAGAGCTCGAACTCTCGCTCATCCGGATTTCGATGGTTGAGTTTATAGATTTCACTGTTTTCCAGAGTTCGACTGAGACGTTCCTCGTAATCACGGCAGAGTGCAAAAGCTTCATCCAAAACTGCCGGATCTTTGGAATCATATATTTTAATATTCACAAAAGTATTTAACAAAAAGTCCGTCCGCTCCATTGGATTGACAGTGGAATGGTTTCGGTTATAACCGGAACCGACGGCGAGTATGCCTGCCAGGAGAAATGCTCCAAAAGCAGCAGGCCAGATAGATTTTTTTTGTGTCATTTTGCACCGTCTTTCTTTGCATAAGTGAAAGGGATACGTTTCATTCTAACAAATGGTATGTGCAAAGTCAAGATGGGGAAGGAGAGGAGAAAATGGCTGAAAACAGGAATACCAAAAATGTAGCGGTATACGGTCTGCTGATCGCTCTCGCTATGGTTTTTAGCTTTGTGGAAACATTGATTCCGCTTCCAATACCTGTTCCGGGAGTAAAACTTGGACTTGCTAATCTGGTGACGGTGGCGGGACTGTATCTGGTCGGAATCAGAGGTACAATTTTTGTTACAATTATTCGTATTGTTCTTGTCGGATTCTCTTTTGGAAATCCATACAGTATGCTGTATGGATTGTCAGGCAGTTTGCTGAGTCTTTTGGTTATGTCCATGGCAAAAAAGCATCGTTGGTTTTCTTTGGTTGGAATCAGTGTACTGGGAGGAATCTTTCATAATATTGGACAAATAACATTTGCAGCCGTGATCGTCCGTACTTCAGGGTTATATTATTACCTTCCGGCGCTGCTGGCAGCAGGATGCGTTGCCGGGACTCTCATTGGCGTTCTTGGAGGAATTGTGGCGGACAGACTCGGAAAATTCACGAAAAATATGAGTTAAAAAGATTGTATTGTGTCCACATTTTTATTATAATAGATGGGTGGAAGTATGATTTTAGATAAAGGGGAAGGATATGCTTAACGAGGAAAAAATCTGACTGATGACGGGAATCGCCATGTTTGAGAAAAAAGCGAACAAAGAGATCTTTCCGGTCACACGATATTTTAAAAGTGATTATATCAGCAGCCGTTTGATCCGTTCATTTCTCACGTATTCGTTTACGTGTCTGATTGGTGTGGGAATGTGGATATTATATCAGATCGAAGACATTCTCAATACGATGGATGTTTCGGTTCTTCTTGCATCGGCAAAACATATTGCAGTGTTTTACGTTGCAGGTCTGTTGGTTTATCTTGGAATTACCTGGGCAGTATACTCGAAGCGATATGATACAGCAAGTAAGAGTATGAAAGTATACCAGGCAAAACTCCGCAGACTGGAGAAAAAATACAGCACTGCAAATGGAGCAAAGGAGAACAGGGAGGAACATCGATCATGATGGCACTTTTGGTATTTAAGGAAAAACTGAAACAGTTTTATGGAAAGTACAGTTATTATATTATTCCAATCGTAAAGTTTGTATTAGGTGCATTAACGTTCTATCTGATCAACGCTAACATTGGTTTTATGGAAAAACTGACACATCCGTTGATTCCGGTCATTCTGGGACTTGTTGCATCATTTATGCCTTATGGTGTGACAGCATTGTTTGCCGGCTGTTTTATTCTGGTGCATGTTTTTCGTGTGTCACTGGAGGTTGCGCTGATCATATTCTTGTTGATGGTTTCGGTTATGATGCTATATTACAGTTTTAAACCGGGTGACGGCTATCTGCTTCTTCTTACACCGATGATGTTCTTTTTCAAGATCCCGTATGTAATACCGCTTATTGTGGGACTTTCCGGTGGTTTGGCATCAATCATTCCAGTAAGCTGTGGTGTCTGCATGTACTACATAATCATGTATATGAAGCAGAATGCAGGTGTATTGGCAGGCAGTTCTATGGCAGAGGTCACTGAAAGGTTCATCCAGATATTTAAGAGTGTATTTGGAAATGAACTGATGTGGATCATGGTGGCTGCTTTTGCTGTGGCAATCCTTGTGGTATATCTGATTAAGAATCTTTCGGTAGATTATGCATGGTCGATCGCGATCATTGCCGGTGTGATCACACAGCTGATCGTAATTTTTATCGGTGATTTTAATTATAATCTTCCAATCGGTGTAGGCTCTATGGTGATCGGAATTGTGGTATCCGTTTTGCTTGCATTGATATATCAGTTTTTTGTATTTGCAGTGGATTATTCCAGAACGGAATACTTACAGTATGAAGATGATGAATATTACTATTATGTTAAGGCAGTGCCGAAAATCGCAGTATCGGCTCCGGATGTAAAAGTTCATCGCATCTATTCCAGAAGAACAGTGAAATCTGAAAAGAATCATCAATAATAAAAAACAGTAAAAGGACGGAGGTGACGAGATGACAGAATTATTAGGACGCATATATTCCTGGTTTGCGTTTATTCCAAAGATCACTGTGGCAAATGTATTGGAAATTCTGCTTATCTCATTCCTTATTTATAAAATTCTGACATGGATTCAGAATACAAAAGCATGGACCCTGTTAAAAGGCGGTCTGTTCATTATCGGCTTTTATCTTTTGGCTGTGGCGTTCCATTTCAATACGATCACATGGATCATCAGTAATATGGGTCAGTTGGCATTGATCGCGCTGTTGATCATTTTCCAGCCGGAACTTAGAAAAGCGTTAGAGCAGTTAGGACAGAGTAATCTCTTGAAGGGATTCATTTTATCCGATGAAGTAAGAAAACCGGAAGGATATACGGAAAAGACTGTAAATGAGATTGTGCGAGCGTGTTTTGAAATGGGTAAAGTAAAAACCGGTGCATTGATCGTTATTGAACGTGAGAATCCGCTCCGTGAAATTGAAAGAACAGGTATTGAAGTGGATGGTATCGTAACCAGTCAGTTGCTGATCAATATTTTTGAACACAATACCCCACTTCACGACGGCGCGGTGGTGGTTCGCGGTAATCGAATTACAGCAGCAACCTGCTATCTGCCGCTTTCTGATAATCTGAATATCAGCAAAGATCTTGGTACGCGACATCGTGCTGCACTTGGTATCAGTGAAAGCACAGACAGTCTGACAGTCGTTGTCTCTGAGGAAACAGGCCGCGTTTCTGTGGCACAGGGTGGTCAGCTGACAAGAATCAGTGACGCAGATGCCCTGCGTGCGATCCTTGCGGTAGAGGTTAAGGAAGAGACAAATACAGGACGGTTTAAACTCTGGAAGGGAAGACTGAAAAATGAAAGAAAAGCTGAATAGACGTTGTGGCATGAAGCTTCTGTCTCTTCTGTGTGGTTTCCTTGTATGGCTCGGAGTTGTGAATGTGGCAGATCCGGTAATGACAGATACCGTAGAGGTGCCGGTGGAGATCATTAATGGAGACACTCTTGAAAAAAACGGTATGACTTATGAGATTATCGGAAAGAAATCAACAACGGTTTCCTATGATGTGAAGACGACAAATGCTCATAAGATACGTGCGACAGACTTTCGAGCTTATGCAGATATGACAGAGCTCTGGTCCGTGACCGGTGCAATCCCGGTTAAGATTGAAGTATTAAACAATGAACAGTATATTGTAAATAGTCCGGTCAGCAAGACCTCAACAATTAAGATTGAAACAGAGCCGCTTCAGAGAAAGCGTTTTGATCTGAAACAGATTCTGGTCGGTGAATTGGAAGACGATCACGAAACTGGTGAGATTTCTCTGTATCCGAGCTATCTTTATGTGGAAGGACCGGAGTCTCTGATCGGTCAGATCAGCAGCGCCGGGGTTGAGATTCCATTGGATGGTGTTACTGCAGATACCAATGGTGTGACAGTTCCGCGATATTACGATGCCAATGGCAATCGGATTGAACTGAGCAGCAGAATTGAAAGCAGCTGTGAGTCTGTAAACTACTCGATGCAGGTGCTTCGTGTAAAGAATCTCATGGTTGATTTTGAGGTATCCGGAGAGGTAGCGGATGGATTCCGTTTTACCGGTGCTGAGTGCAGTGTGACGAGTGTTCCGGTTGTAGGTCTCAAATCAGCTCTCGCGAATCTGAATCGTATTACGATTCCGGCAGATGCTTTGAATCTCGATGGTGTTAATGAAAACCAGAAGAGAACGATCGATCTGACGGCACTGCTTCCGGAAGGTATCTCCCTTGCAGATCCGGAACAGAGCGAGGTGACAGTACTTCTTACTGTAGAAGAACTGGAAGAACGCATGTATACGGTATTTGTAGAGGATTCCTGCTATAACGGTAAGAGCAGTGAGTTGGATTACAGCTCGATTCCGGAGACGGTATCGATCCGGGTACAGGCTCTGGCAGAGGAATTGGATTCCTTCGAGATTACATCCGATGATATTTCTATTGATGTTTCCGAAATGGAACCGGGATATAATCTCGCGGTTGTGGATGTGGAATTAGATCCGGTATATGATCTGGTATATGTATCGTCTCTTACGATTAATGTGACGAATAAAGCAGATGATATAGAAAACGGTCCGGGTGCAGGAAACGATGCAGCAGAGAATGCAGATGCAAACTCAGAAAATGAATAAAAAGAAGATGTTAGTATGGTAAGTCAAAATGTTATAATCAAAAATCCCACCGGCCTTCATTTGAGGCCGGCGGGGATTCTCTGTAAGGAAGCTCTTAGATATCAATCCAGTGTGAAGTTTCAGTTTGGTGCTACAACGGCCAACGCAAAAAGTGTACTCAGTGTACTTGGTGCATGCGTAAAAACCGGAGATGCGATTACATTGATCTGCGACGGACCGGATGAAGAACAGGCACTGACAAATATGGTTGCTCTTGTGGAGAGCGGACTTGGAGAATAATTCAATATGGTTGTTTATTTTTTGTGTTATGGCGCCGGTATGCTTTTTGCATCCAGCGCCCATTACTATATGTCGGGTATTAGTTTAATCCTGGCTGCAGTGTATTTATATTTTTATGATTATCGAAGAAGTGGGAATCCACTTCATCTGCGGGCATTGTTTTCCGCTTTCTGGATTGGTGGTCAGGGTGTTTCCTGTCTGAAACTGAGCCATTTACAGACGGACTGGGAACTGGAGACGTGGGCTTGCTTTTTCGTTGCCTATACGGCGTTTTGGGTCATGTTTGAGTTGAGTGATAAGAAGTTATCGGCAAGGGAAACAAGGTCCTCTTTGGAGCCTTCCAGTAAATCAGATGCAATAGGAAGAGGATATGAACTGGGATTGTTTACTGCTGTAATCTTGCTGACACTGGTTTCTTTCGCGGCATTTACTTTGGAAGCAGTTGTTTTAGGATATGTGCCGTTTTTTGTTCGCGGTGTACCGCATGCATACTCCTATTTCCATATTTCCGGTGTTCATTATTTTACAGTATCCTGTGTCCTTGTGCCGTCAATGGCCGTCGTGTTATTTGTTACGGAAAAAGGCTTGAATTTCTGGAAGAAGATCGTAGTGATCTTAGCAACAGGCATTGCACTTACCATACCGGTACTCTGTGTGTCGCGTTTTCAGCTGATTTTTGCTGTGATTCTTGCAGTGCTTACTTTTATGCAGGTGAGCGGTGTAAAAAAGATCCGATATCTATTTATGGCGGCTGGTGCGTTGATTCCGCTCTATGTGGTGCTGACGATTGCAAGAAGTCACGATGTAGAATACCTGAACGGTATTTTTGAAATGCGAAATATCAATACGCCGATTTTTATTACACAGCCGTATATGTATATTGCAAACAATTATGATAATTTCAACTGTTTGGTTCGGGAGCTTCCGTCTCATACATTTGGCATTAAAGGATTGTTTCCGCTGTGGGCGTTGACCGGATTAAAATTTTTAAAACCGGAGCTGGTAGCGTTTCCGCTTTACACAACAAAAGAGGAGCTTACCACAGTAACCTTGTTCTATGATGCATATTATGATTTTGGTATTGTGGGAGTGTTCTTTTTTGCCGCAGTTCTGGGGATTTTTGCAGCATGGCTTATGCATCGTTCATCGAGACCGGGGAACCCGTTCTGGCAGGTGTTTTACGGACAGGCTGCACTGTATTTTATGTTATCGTTTTTTACAACATGGTACTCAAACCCGACAACCTGGTTTTATTTTGCTGCGACCGGTGCCGCGGCAGTATATGTGGAAATTATAAAGAAAGTTCGTAAGCCTGGGGTACCGATCATCTGACAGACTTGAAGACGAAATTGGAGGAACAACTATGGTAGCAGAGAAGATGAAACCGTTTATGGCAAACAATTCCGCGATTCGTGCAATGTTCGAAGAAGGAAAACGATTGGCCGCAATATATGGCAGTGAAAATGTTTATGATTTTAGTCTGGGAAACCCGAATGTTCCGGTTCCGCGTGTCAATGAAGCAATTCTTTCTATTGTAAGCGGAGAAGAATTTAATCAGCTTCATGGATATATGAGCAATGCCGGATATGAGGATGTGAGACAGACGATTGCGGATTCTCTAAACGAAAAATTTGGGACGACTTTTTCTGGTAAAAATATTATTATGACCGTCGGTGCGGCCAGTGGATTGAACGTAATCTTGAAGAGTATTCTGAATCCGGACGATGAAGTGATCGCGTTCGCTCCGTATTTTGTAGAATATAACAGTTATGTGAGAAACTATGACGGCAAGGTTGTGGTAATTTCACCGGATTTGGATACCTTTATGCCTAGATTGGAGGAGTTTGAGGCGAAGATTACGGCGAAAACAAAAGCTGTGATCATCAACAGCCCGAACAATCCCTCCGGCGTGGTTTACTCGGAGGAGACGATTAAGGCTCTCGCTTCAATCATGAAAAAGAAAGAGGAGGAGTTTGGAACATCAATCGTTCTTCTTTCAGACGAACCGTACCGCGAACTGGCTTATGGCGGTGTAGAAGTACCGTATGTGACGAAATACTATCATAACACTGTGGTATGTTATTCTTATAGCAAATCTCTTTCGGTTCCGGGTGAACGAATCGGTTATCTGGTAATTCCGGATGAGGTGGAGGACAGTGAGACTCTGATTTCGGCTGCAACGATCGCCAATCGTGTATTGGGATGTGTGAATGCACCGTCTCTTATGCAGAAGGTGATCAAATACTGTATTGAACATGACATTACCGTAGATTTGGAGGCTTATGAAAAGAACCGCAATCTTCTCTATCAGGCATTGACCGATTATGGATTTACCTGTGCAAAACCGGATGGTGCGTTTTACATGTTCATGAAATCTCCGGTAGACGATGAAAAAGAGTTCTGCGAGGTGGCTAAGAAGCATCATGTTCTCGTGGTTCCAGGCAGTTCTTTTGCTTGTCCGGGTTACGTGCGTATTTCCTACTGCGTTTCCTATGAACAGATCGAACGATCTCTTCCGGCATTTAAAGCAATTGCAGAAGAATATGGTTTGATCAGCTAGAATTGAAAGATCCTGTATATTTCGGGAGTGTGGTGGCTGCATGGAAAGTAGAAAGTATATACGAATTGTATTGAATATTGTGATTCCGATATTGACGATACTCTTTGTAGTGGTCGGAGGGTGGAAAGTGTTAAGCTTTTTTGCTCCCTTTGCAATTGGTTGGGTCATTGCTCTTATTGCCAATCCGGTGGTCCATTTTCTGGAAAAGCGGATTCGCTTGGTTCGCAGTCACGGTTCTTTTGTGATCATTGTGGGCTCGCTGGCTCTGGTAATTTTTGGATTGTATTTCCTGATTCGCTGGATGATCTGGGAAGCAGGCGGGTTTATGAGTAATGTACCTTCCCTGTATGCAGAACTGGAACGGGAAGTGCTTTTGGCCGCGGCAAGTCTCAGCAAGACGTTCCATTTTATCCCGTCCAATCTGGAAGAGATGATAGGAGAACTGGCGGCGAGTCTGGGTGCTGTTGTTGGCGAATATGCGCAGGAGGCAGCAGCCTGGGCAGGTGGTGCAGTAGCGAGGACCCTACCGGATATTCTGGTCAGCACAGTGGTGATTCTGCTGTCATCCTATTTTTTCCTTGCAAAGCATGATGAGCTGGCTGCCCAAATCTGGAAATGGATTCCGGAGTCTGGGAAACGATACCTTCGATTGTTGCGCAGAGATGTGCGAACACTGGTTGGCGGATATTTTCTTGCCCAGTTTCGAATTATGTTCGTGGTAGCGATCATTATGTGCATTGGCCTTGGAATCCTGAAGGTTCCATATTTTATACTGGTTGCAATTCTAATCGCATTTCTGGATTTTCTTCCTATGTTCGGAACGGGAACCGTATTGGGCCCTTGGGCGCTGATCAAATTGTTTGCCGGTGATTGGGGATATGCGATCAGCTTGATCTTACTTTATGTGATCACACAGGCGGTACGTCAATTGATTCAGCCTAAGATTGTAGGAGACAGCATCGGATTGGCGCCACTACCGACACTGTTTTTGCTGTACGTCGGTTATAAGGTGAAAGGATTGGCCGGTATGATCGTGGCCGTTCCGGTTGGCATGCTGGTAATTCGGCTGTATGAGTATGGATTGTTTGATCCGATTATCCGAAATACGAAGTTGCTGATATTGGAAATCGGGAATTTGAGAAAAGAAGAATAGCAGCGGTCCCTGTATTTTTTATAAAAGAATACAGGGACTTTTTTCGCTTGTTTGCATATAATGTTGCAACGTCACTTTTCGAGGTCAATATGGCACAAGGATATTTGCAGGTAGATGTGGTTTCGGATGTGGATAGTTTTCCAATAAAAGATGCACAGGTTGAGATTTCAAAAACGGAAGAACCAGATGTGGTTTTAGAAAGGGTGGAAACCAATATTTCAGGACAAACGGAAAATCTTGTGTTGGAAGCACCACCGGCAGAGTTGAGCCTTCGTCCGCAGGAAATACGTCCCTATGCAGAATATACCATTCGAATTACTGCGCCCGGTTATGAACCATTGATAATCACCGGTTCGGAGATACTGGCAGATGCAACAGCGATTCAGCAGGCACGTCTGATTCCACAGGCAGATGCGGCGAAGGATGCAGTGGAAAGAATCAATATTCCGGAACATACGCTTTATGGAAACTATCCACCGAAAATTGCAGAAAATGAGATAAAACCGATAAATGAAACCGGAGAAATTGTTCTTTCAAGGGTGGTCGTACCCCAGACCATTGTGGTTCATGATGGAGCTCCGTCTAACCGGTCCGCAAAGAACTATTATGTTTCTTACCGGGACTATATTAAAAATGTTGCATCCAGTGAGATTTATGCCACATGGCCGCAAAGCACGATCACAGCCAATGTACTTGCAATCATGTCGTTTACGCTGAACCGTGTTTATACAGAGTGGTACCGGAATCAGGGATATGATTTTACGATTACGTCATCTACCGCTTATGATCACAAGTGGATTTACGGACGAAATATTTACGAGTCGATCTCCAGAATTGTGGATGATATTTTTGACAGTTACCTTTCTCGGCCGGAAGTGAAACAGCCAATCCTCACACAGTATTGTGACGGACGGATGGTGAGCTGTCCAGGCTGGCTTACACAATGGGGTTCTTGCGAACTGGGAGAACAG
>JAFSFU010000239.1 GCA_017435025.1 Lachnospiraceae bacterium
AGAACAGGGATACAGCCCCATTGAGATCATTCGTTATTTTTACGGAAATGATATGTATATCAACACGGCTGAGCAGATTGCCGGAATCCCTGCGTCGTGGCCGGGATCAAATTTGGAAGTTGGAAGTCGGGGGGATAAAGTGCGCCAGATTCAGGAGCAGCTGGATGCAATCGCAGAAGTTTATTCGGCAATTCCCAGAGTGAATGTGGATGGCATCTATGGTCCTGCCACCAAATTGGCAGTAGAGAGTTTCCAGTCCATTTTTGGACTTCCGGTGACCGGCGTAATTGATTTTTCTACTTGGTACAAAATTTCCCATATTTATGTGGGAATTACAAGAATTGCAGAATTGAATTAACAGTTCCAATCATCCACCAGTGTGAAATTCCATCGTGAACACAGACTAGAATTGAGGAATGCATCCTCAGAAAGGAGTGTTTGCGATGGATTTTTATGATTCTGAAAGAATACCAAATGAGTTTGTCCCGGGTATGGCTACAGTTCCGATCCAAAAATGGGAAACTCCCTATGCACCGGAAAAAGCATTGAATGATGGCACGATCTTTCCGGGGCTGAATCTTCCGTTTTTTGCGGCGGACGAAGTGATCGGGGGTGTGATGAAATGACAAACAGGGCAGAGTTATTGAAGGAAATCAACGAGACTAGTTTCATGTTGGATGATCTTCGTCTGTTTTTGGATACGCATCCGACAAATCAGCAGGCATTGGAGAGTTTTTCAGCAGCTATGAAAAAACGAAAGCAATTGCTGAACCGTTATGCGGAAGAATTTGAACCGTTGACGGTGGATTGTGTTTGTCCGAAGACCAATAACCGTTCGGGATTCATGACAAAGTATCCGAATCAGAAACATTTCACATGGGCCGATGGTCCGTTGCCATGGGAAGGAGGGATCGTATAATGTGGACGTATGAAAAAAGGCTGCAGTATCCGATTAAAATTACAAAACCATGTCCGAAGACGGCATCTTTGATCATCAGCCAGTTTGGAGGACCGGATGGTGAGCTGGCTGCATCTATGAGATATCTTTCCCAAAGGTATACGATGCCATGCAGGGAGGCGGCTGGTCTCCTGACTGATATCGGAACGGAAGAGCTTGGACATCTCGAGATCATCTGTGCGATCATTTATCAGCTTACCAAGAATCTGACACCGGAGCAGGCGAAAACAGCAGGTTTTGATGCTTATTATGTGGATCATACCACAGCTCTCTGGCCACAGGCGGCCGGTGGTATTCCATTTAACGCTTGCGAGTTTCAGAGTAAGGGCGATGCGATCACGGATCTTTTTGAGGATCTGGCAGCCGAGCAGAAAGCAAGAACCACGTATGATAACCTGATTCGCATCATCGATAATCCGGAAGTGCGTGATCCTCTGAAATTTCTTCGTACGAGAGAAATCGTGCATTTCCAGCGGTTTGGAGAGGCGTTGGAGAAGATTAAGATGACTTTGGATTCAAAGAATTTCTATTATTTCAATCCGGAGTTTGATAAGCAGTTTGTAAAGAAATAAAAGAATGTGCAGAGCTGCAGACAGAAAAATGTCTGTGGCGCTGTTTTGGTTGAAATGATCTGAAAAAAGTAAATATATTTAGAAAAACGTAATTTGACTTCTCTATAAGGGAAAGTTATACTGAAATTGACAGATAATTATTGTGGGAATCGGAGGTGCGAGTATGGCAGATCGATGTATTTTTTGCAGAGAAGAAGTGGGATTGCTCCAGAAACGAAAACTCTGGTGTGGCAACACTGTGCAGATATTATGTGGAAAATGTTATAAAAAATATGAGTCACTTTCTGCTGTGGAACGTGCAGAGGCTGCATTGGCGACCGGGCGGGCCGAAGATTCCACCATGCTTAGGGAATATGTGGAAAGAATTCGTACGATCAAGGAAGCGAAGCAGGAAAAGATTCGGGAAGAGGAAGCGAATCGCCTGATGAGTGGATCACTGGAAATGAATGTGCTTCGCTGCGAGGATTGCGGAAAAACAGAATTCTTTATTTATGATTTAGAGGAGATAAGAGAAGCGCGCAAAAACGAGCAGGAGCTTGGTTGATTGGTACCGAAAGAAGGAGTGTTATGTTTCGAGTTTCTATTATTGGTCCCGGTTCTATCGCCGGAACATATTTGGATGCCCTTCAGAGTTCTACAGCGGTAGAAGTCTGTGCGATGGTCGGTCGCGATACAAAAAAGGGAAGAGATATGGCAGAAAAATATGGTCTGCCTTACTATATCGATCAGGAGATTATGTATAGGGATGTTCGTCCGGATGCAGTTCTGATCTGTACACCTACCTATACCCATGAAGAGATTGTGCGAAATGCAATCGCACACGGTGTACATGTGATGTGTGAAAAGCCTTTTGTTTTGGATATCTCTGTGGCGGAAGATCTGATTCGCGATGCAGAGTCGGCAGGAATCTGTTTGATGGTCATGCAGGTGGTACGTTTCTGGCCAGAATACGTGAAGATAAAAGAGATGATCGATTCCGGAGAATTGGGAGAGATCAAAAACGTATATCTGAATCGTCTCTCTGCTCATCCAAACTGGTGTACCTGGCACCGGGATCCCAAGAAGTCCGGCGGCGGATTGTATGATCTTCATATCCATGATATCGACTATCTGCTTCATGTGTTTGGAAGAATTGAGAGTGTTTATGCAGTGGGAAAACAGGAGGAAACCGGATGCTTCAATAATGTTTCCACGACGCTGCGGTTTAAGAGTGGTATTACAGCTGTAGTGGAAGGCTTTATGAACATGACAGGTGCCTATGAATTTACAACCAATGTGCGGATCAACGGATCCGGGGCAGCTGTGGAAGTGTTGAATAAAAAGGTATATCTGGATGATGATGAAGAAATCAGGGCAGATTACATGACTCTGTATAAAAAGGACGGTGCAATCGAGCATATACAGGCTGAGAAATACGATCCATATTTGAAAGAAGTGGAATACTTTGCAGGGTGTGTCCTGAAGGATAGAAAGATTGAGTTGGTGCCGAATTCAGATGTAATTGTGGTGCTGCAAGTGCTCGAGGCAATTCGGAAATCACTGATAACAGGAGAGCGGGTAACCGTAGGGTAGGTTTTTTAAGGAGGTGTCTTCTATTGAAAAAGCATGTATCTTCGATTCTAACAGTGGCCTGTTTTGTATTAATGATTGTGGTTTTGATTCAGAATCAAGGGTTAAAAGACCAGATTAGACAAATGGAGAATGACATTTCCAATCGCCTGTATCAGGTGGAAAATTCCGTGAATGGGATTACATACAACATAGAGACAAAGCTGAATGAAGCGGCTGCATTGCTCAGTTCCAGCGCATGGCGTTTAGGAGATGTTGATGTTCAGAATGGAACGGTGGAAGCTCTTCTAACTGTAGTTCCTAAAGAGTATCAACCGGATAAAACCAATGCAACCATAATATGCAACAATACGGAGTATCCAATGATTTTGAAGGATGGATCATATTGTGCGGAGATCACCATTCCGCTTTATGAAGCGTCACAGGTAGAGTCGGTTGGTTTTGAGACGAACGGGGTAATCCGAACCGAGGTGCTCAACTGGGGAATCAATCCGCGGTATGATGTTCTTCCGGTTGTATATGCTCATTACGCCGGAGGCGCCAGCGGAAGCAGGAGAAATGGAAATTATGAGCTGTCGTTTGATGGAGAAATGGAAGTAATTGTAGATCAAAAAGAGGATGCACCACCTGTGCAATCGGTAGAACTGGTAGAAATGCTGAATGGTAAGGAAATCGGCAGACAGGATGTTTCCGGAAAACTAGAAGCAAATGGCAGTATTTGGTTTGAGTTGGAACAGAAGCAGGTGATATTCCCTTATGGAAGTACATACGGAATGTATGTGGAAGTGGAAGATGGTTATGGATTGCTCCATCGTGCCTGGGCTTGGAGAGAGAAGATCAGCGAGACTGGAGAACCTGTGGATGATGACCACTGGTGGTGGCGTGGGGCAGAGGGAAGTATTTTCAGCCCGGACGGAGAGCCTTTAGCGGTCCATGATGAGGAGTTCTTTCAGTAGAAAAGTGTAAAGATTTAGGAGGAAGTATGAACGAAAAAGAAGCAATTGCTATTATTGGCGGTGCAGATGGCCCGACGTCTATTTTCATTGCAGGGAAAATTGGCACAGGTGACATTGTTCTGGGTATACTGCTGGCAGCAGCAGTCGTTGGACTTGCTGTTTGGCTGTGGAAACGAAGAAAGTAAGCAATGCAAAAGACTACTGTATGAAACGTAAAAATAAACGTTGGACAGTAGTCTTTTTGATTAATTATAGGATAAGAATATTTATTCGAATACTTCGGCTACATTTTTTAGGAAATCTGTGATCTTAAGATTTTGCGGGCAGTGCTGTTCACAGCTCCGACACTGAATGCAGGCGGACGCAGCTCCGAACGATTGCATCGTTTCCTGATATACCGGTTTCATTTTCCACATTTCATCGGGATAGCGTTTATAATCGTTGTACATAGAAAAATAGCGCGGAATCGGAATCTGCATCGGGCAATGTGGAGTGCAGTAGCTGCAGCCGGTGCAAGGGATTGCGGTGTTGGCGCGGATCAAGTCAGCGGCCTGTTCCAAAATCTCACATTCCTCGGATGTGACAGGTTCCATATCACGCATATTATCTATAAGCTGCTCCATGGTATTCATTCCGCTGAGGACAACGGTAACATGTTCCATGGAGGAAGCGAAGCGGATGGCCCAGGATGCAATACTTTCTGATGGGCGAAGATTCTTTAAAGTTGATGCTGCATCTGCCGGAAGGTTTGCCAGACTGCCGCCTTTGACCGGCTCCATGATGATCACTTCTTTTTCGTGTTTCACTGCCACATCATACAGTTTTGCGGCCTGCAGCGATTCACTGTTCCAATCCAGATAGTTGACCTGGATCTGCACGATATCAATTTCCGGATGGGCAGTCAGAATAGTATCTAATAATTCCGGACCGTCGTGGTACGAGAAACCGATCTTCCTTGCTTTTCCTGCTTCCTTCAGTTCGCGGAGAAATCGAAATTCATCGTGTGTTTCAGCAAGGTCATAGTTCTTTTTGTTGAGCCAGTGAAGCATGTATACATCAAAAAAGTCAACACCGCACCGTTTTAACTGCTCGTTGAATAATGCCTGACATTCTTCGCAGGACTTTACCTGATAACCGGGAAGTTTGTCAGCAATCTGAAAATGATTTCTTGGATAACGTTCCACCAGAGACTTTCGGAGTGCTTCCTCACTGACGCCGCCCAGATAGGTGTATGCGGTGTCAAAATATGTGCCGCCCAATTCTAAAAATGTATCCACCATCTTATTTAACAAATCATAGTCTACACTTTTTTCGTCAGATGGATTCTGTCTGGGGAGTCTTAAAAAGCCAAACCCTGTTTTATTCATTGCATTCGAATCTCCTTCGGTTTATGAATTTCATGGCATTTGGTGTAGCATGTATTGCCTGATATATCCAGTATAATATGAAATGTGCAAAACATCAAATCCAATTGAAAACGTGGCAGAAACTCGAAAGAGTTCTTGGAGTACTATCGCGGATATGATATAATAAACGAAGAAAACAAAAGTCGATAGCAGGAGGTATTTTTATGGACTTTTTAACAATGATGCAGACTAGAAAAAGCTGCCGTGCTTATCAGGATAAGCCGGTTTCAAGAGAGGATTTACTGAAGATTGTTGAGGCGGGAAGATTAACACCGAGTGGATGCAATTCCCAGCCGTGGAAATTTATTGTGGTAGATGAAAAAGAGGCGAAAGAGAAATTATGCGATGCGATCGTGGTGGAGAACGGAATGACCGGTGCTCCGTGGAGAGCGCAGGTTCCGGCATTCATTATTCTTTGTGAGATGGAAGCAATGGTGAAGCCGTCTATTGTAGAGCATTATAAGACCACGCAGCGTTTCGCACAGGGCGATATCGGTGCAGCTTGCATGAATATGTGTCATATGGCGATGGAGCTGGGACTTTCCACCTGTATGATCGGAATGAACGACCAGAAGAAGATGGAAGAGTACTTCGGAATTCCGGAGGGCCATGAGGCTCGTCTGGTTCTGGCTATCGGTTACAGTGCTGAGACCAATCCGGCGACAAATAAAATCCGCAAGCCACTGGAAGAGGTATGCAGCTTTAATCAGTGGTAATATTCGTGTGGCATCTATGAGATGCTTTGGATTAGAGGTTTTCTATGGCAAAAGATATGACAAAGGGCAGTCTTTTCAGGGCGCTGATCTCGTTCAGCGTCCCTTTAATATTGAGCGGACTGCTGCAGCAGCTCTATAGCTGGGCGGATGCCTTTATTGTTGGAAATGTTGAGGGTGAAACAGCTCTTGCGGCCATCGGTGCCACCGGTATGATCGTGAATCTGTTTATTTCTGTAATCAACGGTTTTACATCCGGTATATCGATTTTGGCGGCTCAGCGATTTGGAAGCGGTAATGTGGAGATACAGAAAAAGATCCTGTATTCGTTCATTATTATTCTCGGTACGGTTTTCCTGGGACTTAGCATGTGTGGCGTGTTCTTTGCAGATCGCATGCTGGTATTTTTAAACACACCGTCCGATATTTTATCTCAGTCGAAAGTATATTTGCAGCTGGTGCTGATAGGTATTCCGTTCCTGACTATTTATAACGTCTATGGCGCTGTACTCCGTGGAATCGGCGACAGCAAGGCGCCGTTCTACTCGGTTTTGGTATCGTCAGTGACCAATGTTGTTCTGGATATCGTATTTGTTGGAATCTTTCATTGGGGAATCGGAGGAGCGGCGATTGCGACGTCCATCTCCCAGATCATGATGACAGTATTTATTGTAATCTATACGCTGAAGCGATACGAGATTTTGAGGATGGAACCGAACCGTGGTCTCTTTGATCGAAAAGTGGTACATGATGGATGTTCCCTCGCGATACCGGTTACCTTCCAATGGACTCTGAATTCCATCGGAAATCTGGCTCTGCAGAATTTTATGAACAGTTTTGGAACCATGACGGTTGCCGCGATCACAACGGCTTATCGCGTGGACAGTATTATCATGCTGCCGGTCATCAATCTGGGTACCGGTATCTCTACGGTTACATCCCAGAATACGGGGGCGGGAGAACACAAACGTGCGAGACGCTGTCTTTTGGTCGGTTCCTGTGTCATGGCGGTTGTGGCAGTTGTGTTGACATTATTTGTCTTAAACTTTGGAGGAATGCTGATCGGGGTCTTCGGTGTATCCAATGAATGCGTCATGATCGGTGATAATTTCTTCCATTCCATTGCCTGGTTCTATATTATTTTCGGCAGTGCAACGGCACTCCGCGGATATTTGCAGGGAACCGGAGAAGTGATGATCACCGGTATGATCGGAATTGGCGCAATGGCACTGCGAATCGCATTGTCTTATCTGCTCCGACCGGTATTTGGAAACATGGTCATCGCGTATGCAGAGGCATTTTCCTGGTGCTTTATGTTGGTGATGTTCCTGGGATTGTTGTTCTGGAAGATAAAAAAAGACAATCGGAAGAATCTTGCACTTTAAAGAATGGGGGAAGAATCAAATGGAGTTTCGAGTGTTTGAAATGCAGTATGCAGGTATTGACGTGGAACCGTCCGGAATCATGTGTGTTCCCTTTGATGCTGGGAGATTTAAGGAGTACAAAGAAATCTATAATGACTGCTTTTATGAGATGCGAAAAGACTTGGATCGGAAACCTTACAATTATCTGGAATCCATGGAGCAATTGGGAGAAAAAGCGGAAGAGATCATGCTGCTGATCGAAAATGATGAAATTGTTGGATCTGTGGCATGTTACGGGAATGAAGTGGATGATCTGATCGTGAATCAAAAATTTCAGAGACAGGGGTATGGAAGAAAACTTCTTTTGTATGGAATGGAACGAATTCGAAGCAGGAATCAGGCACCGATCACGTTGCATGTGACGGAATGGAATCAATATGCAGCTAAGATGTATCAAAACGTCGGATTTGAAATTACAAAGACCATAACGATCAAAGATTGAGAGAGGAATACAGATGGCACGATGGGGAATTGTATTAGAACAGGAAAAATGTATTGGCTGTAATGCCTGCCAGGTGGCGTGTAAAGACCGTAACAACCTGGAGGCAGGAATGCTGTTTCGCCGGGCAGATACGTTGGCGTATGAAGAAAATGGTGTAAAGAAGTACGCGCATTTTTCTGCGGCATGTCATCACTGTGAGGATGCGGTATGTATGAAGGCGTGTGTGTTCGGCGCTTTAAAACGGACGGAAGAAGGGCTGATCGTTGTGGATGAAGCGCTCTGTCATGGGTGCGGGGCATGTGAGCGGAGCTGTGCGTATGGTGCCGTTTATGTCAGTGAAAGAATGAAGGTGGCAAGGAAGTGTGACGGCTGTGCAGATCTGCGCGCACAGGGAAGACAGCCGGCCTGTGTGGAGGCGTGTCTGACCCATTGTCTGGAATGGAAAGAGCTGACGGAGGACTCGGAGACGACTCTGTCAAAGCGATTAAAGGAAATGTTTCGTGTCAATCCGGCCAGGGACTTTGCAAGAAGAAGGAATGCAAAAACGAAGGAAAGTGACGTGTGCGAACTGTCAAAGTGCAGCCGTAGAGAACTGGCAGAATCTTTAGAGAAACTGGCAGGTTTCTTTGCAGACCGTGAACAGGCTCTGGCGATCTGTCAGGAGGGAACGGACTGGAATTTACATACGGAAAGAGATTGGAAGTTGGAGTACGATTTTCTGTTTCGCGGCACCGACGCAGACTGGAACATTCCTCTCTGGGCTTCAGCTGCGGAGGAAGAACGGATACTCCTTGACCAGACCACATTGGATGTGATTCGTTTCTACCATAAGTACGGATATGAGTCGGTTTGGATGGAGGGAAATCCGCCGGATTACATCGGTGAACAGCTCCGGTTTTTGGCTTATCTGCTCCGTGCAGGAGAGCGAAAGGCTGCGTACGATTTTATTCACAAATATACAAAGAAAACAGCCGGAATGGTTCATAAACATGTTGAAAAGCGAGGAACCTTCGAGGGATATTTGTTGATACTGGAGAAGTGCGAGCAGATTTTAGAAGAAATTCTTGTCTGTGAGGATGATTCTCCGGCAGAATGCGGTCTGTATGCACCAATTGAGGATGAACCTGCAAGGATCATTCATACAGCCGGTATCAATAACTGTGGAGGCAAGTGCGTCATTCGCCCGGAGGTGCAGGAAAACTGTATTCTGAATATCAGCAGTGACTGCAGCAGTAACAAACCGCAGATCCGCGCTTGTGTGCGAGGCAGAGGATATCGGAAAACGTATCTGAGTACCGAGAGACTTCGTTATCCGATGAAACGAATCGGGGAACGCGGAAGCGGCAAGTTTGAGAGGATTACCTGGGAGGAAGCGGCTGACCTGATTGCAAAGGAATGGATCCGAATCCGTGACCAGTATGGTCCGGGAGCCCGTTATGTGAACTACGGCTGCGGTGTGACCGGAATTATGCGTCCGGGCGTACTGGCGAAACGTCTGTTGGCTATGGACGGCGGCTATCTGGATTATTTCAACTCCTACAGTTCGGCTTGTGCCGGATATATGACTCCGTATATTTTTGGAACCAGAGTGACCGGAAACAGCCCGCAGGATATGTTGAATACAAAGATGTTGGTTCTATGGGGAGATAATCCGACGGAGACGATCATCGGCACAGAAAAGAATTATTATCTTTCTCTGCTGAAGGCAAAAGGAATCAAGGTTATTGTGATCGATCCTCGTATGAGCCAGACAGCAGTTGCCTATGCCGATCAGTGGCTCGGAATCCGCCCGGCGACAGACAGTGCTCTGGCGGACGCCATGGCGTATGTGATCTGGTCTGAAGGACTGCAGAATCAGAAATTCATGGATACATACTGTATCGGATTTGATGAGGAGCATATGCCGGACGGGGTACCGAAAGATGAGTGTTACCGTGCATATCTGTTCGGTGAAAAGGATGGAATCCCGAAGACTCCGGAGTGGGCGGAATCTATCACAGGTCTGGAGGCGGAAGTGATTCGAAACTTTGCAAGAGAATATGCGACAACAAAACCGGCATGTATCATCATGGGCCTGGGACCGCAGAGACATGGAAACGGTGAGCAGACCACGAAGAGCATCTGCACTCTGACATGTATGACCGGAAACGTGGGTATTTCCGGCGGCGGTGCAGCTGGATGCAGCGATGTGGCAGAGCACAACGGAATCCGTCTGTTTAACAATACGATCGCGAATCCATATCCGGGCAAGATACCGGTATTTCTGTGGACCAAAGCCATTGAGCATGGCACAGATATGACACCGGTGGGTGACCGTCTGAAAGGTGTAGATAAACTGGACAGCAATATCCGTATGTTGTTTAATCTGGCAGGAAATACGCTGGTCAACCAGCACTCCGATGTCAACGATTCCATTCGAATCTTAAAGGATGATACAAAATGTGAGTTCATTTTGTGTTCTGATATTTTCACGACACCGAGTACCCGGTATGCCGATGTACTGCTGCCGGCAACGTCCGTGTTCGAGGGAAATAATATTACAGCTCCTTGGGCCGGAACGAATTTCCTGCTCCGAAATAATCAGGTGATCCGACCACTGTTTGGATGCAGATTTGAGTGGGAATGGCTGAAAGATGTAGCAGAACGCCTTGGTTATTACGAGGAATTTGTGGATGGAAAACCGGACATGGAAGACTGGCTCCGTGAGAATTACGAGGCGCTTCGCAAAGTGGAACCGGAACTGCCGGACTATGAGACTTTCTGCGAACTTGGCGGATATCAGTACAAGGAGCAGATCTGTCATATCGCTTTTGAAAAGCAGATTGCGGATCCGGAGCATTATCCGTTTGCGACACCGTCCGGAAAAATCGAAATCTTCTCGAAAGCGCTGTATGATTTCCAACAGAAAGATATCCCTGCGATTCCGTGTTATCTTGTTTGTCCGGAGGGACCGGAAGATCCGACGCGAGACAAATATCCGCTGCAGATGATCGGCTGGCATACGAGAAGAAGATGCCATTCGGTACATGACAACAATCCGTGGCAGGACGAAGTAGAAATGCCGGGACTTTGGATTCATCCGGAAGATGCAGGGGAACGAAATATTGTGGATGGTGACCTAATAGCAATCTATAATGACCGTGGACGAGTGGAGATTCCGGCCATTGTGACGGAGCGAATTGTAAAAGGTACCGTAGCTATGTCCCAGGGAGGCTGGTTTACACCGGATAAGAACGGAACTGATACGCGAGGTTCCATTAATGTGCTCACCTCTGCAGCTCATCCGACTCCGTTGGCCAAGGGAAATCCGCAGCATACCAATCTTGTAGAAGTTGTACGCGTTTTTTAGATAATTGTTGCAAATCATACGTTAATATGGTAGAATAATACCGTTTTTTCGGGACAGGAAGTTATTCCCATATTATAAATATGTGATTATTATGCATAACTGATGCATAAAATGATAATAAAACTCATACAAGCCATCCTGAAGAGGGTGGCTTGTTTTTTTTGCGGCGAGAATATATTTGGTGAAAATGTATAAAATGCAGACGTGACCTGCATGCAAATACTAAAAAATGCATAAAAATGTACCAAAATGTAAAAAAGGTCTTTACAAGAGTATAATTATGCACTATAATGCATAACAACATCAGATAGCAATTTAAACCGCTAAAATAAAGAGTGAAAGAAAAGGAGAAACAATTATGAAGAAACAGTTTTTAATCGCAATGGCAGCATTATCAATGGCAGCTCTGGCAGGTTGTTCCGGTCAGGCAGAAGAGACAACAGCAGCTCCGGCAGCAGATGCGAAAGCGGAAGCAGCAGTTCCGGCAGATCTGGATCCGGATTGCCGTCTGGCAAAAATGTATAAGTCCGGCAAATTAACAATCGGTGTATCCCCGGACTTCGCTCCGATGGAGTTCAAGGATGTAACAAAGACAGGCGATGACATGTATGTTGGTTCCGATATGGCAATGGCAAGATATATCGCTGAAAAGATGGGATTAGAGCTTGAAATCAAAGCAATGGAATTCTCCGCAATCCAGCAGGCAGTTAACTCCGGTACTATCGACTGTGGTATTTCCGGTTTCGCTTACACAGAAGAGCGTGCAGAAAACTATGCAACATCTGATCTTTACAATATCGTAGAAGAGGACGAAGGTCACACTGTTCTTGTTAAGAAGGGTGAAGGTGCTAACTTCGATGAGGCATCTGACTTCTCCGGTTACAAAGTGCTTGCACAGAATGCATCCTTACAGCAGTCTCTCGTATCCTCCCAGTTACCGGAAGATATCGAATTCCAGCCGGTTACAACCGTAACAGACGGTGTTCTCATGATCATCAACGGCAAGGCAGATGCACTTGCAGTATCTCATGATAACGGTGAAATGCTGATGAAGTCCTATGATGAGATCGAAATGACAACATTCAAATTTGACCACCTTGACGACGGTAACATCATCCTTATGAAGAAGGGTGAAGATGAACTGGTAGAGGCGATCAACGAAGTACTTGCAGAAATCAACGAGTCCGGTATCTACGAGACATGGACAGAAGAGGCGCAGGAGCTTGCAGAGTCTCTCGGTATCGAATAAGAATCATTTAGAATCATACAGTGGTCTTCCCGGAAACAATGAGGGAAGACCATTGTCCGTGATAGTAAGCAACAAAATGAAAGGAGAATTCCCATATGGAATTTTTTAGCGTAATGGCCCAGGTATGGTCCAAGTACAGCAACCTGTTCTTACATGGTCTCTGGATGAC
>JAFSFU010000240.1 GCA_017435025.1 Lachnospiraceae bacterium
ATCCATGTACCTACCATTGCACCTACAGTGATAAGAATTAAGATAGCCGGCATACCTTTTGCGATCTTCTGGGAGATTTCCTCTAACATTTCATCCCATGTCACGCCAACACGCCATGCAACAAATGCCGCTACACAAGCAACCAGGATCAGAAGCGGCTCTGTGCTCCATCCCATTACGCCCTTACCGATAGTAAGGATTACAAGCATCGCGATAATCGGCATAATCGCCTCTGCAAATGTTGGCATTCTCTTTGCCTTTTTCTCTTTACCCATACATTACACTCCTTCTTTGATATTTCTTTTGGATACGGGTCAATAGCAAAATAACCCCCATTATTTCGCTATCTGTTTATCATTTTAGCACATCATTCAGACATAGTAAACAACATCTTAACATCTCGCTTTTTTTATTAAAATATGGTACTCTAAATGTAAAAATACATAGAAATGGGGACAGGTTATGTTGAATCAATACATGGAAAAATTTGTCACGCCGGAAGTTGCTGCAAAGGCTGTTCAGTCCGGTGACTGGGTTGACTACGGTTTTGGAGGCGGTTATCCGGAATTGATGGATAAGGCGCTGGCTGCAAGAAAAGGGGAATTGAAAGATGTAAAGATCCGCGGCGGCCTTGTGATCCGTCCTCGTATTGAAGTAATCGAATGCGATCCGGAGCAGACCTCGTTCCATTACTACAGCTGGCACATCGGCGATTACGAACGGAAAATGCAGGCCCAGGGGCGCGTGCAGTTTATGCCGATGATCCTGCGTCAGCTGCCGTATCTGTACCGCGACCATATTCGCGTGGATGTGGCGTTTGTACCGGTATCCGCACCGGATGCCGATGGTTACTGCGGTCTCGGTATCTCCAACTATGCATGGAGAACCATTTTTGAAAATGCAAGAACTGTTATTTTTGAAATTAATGAGCACTATCCAAAACTGCACGGTGTGAACGGCTCCCATCGTGTACACCTCTCCGAAGCAACTTACATTGTTGAAGGTGTGCATGAGCCGCTCCCACTTCGCACTTACAAAGATCCGTCCGATATTGATATTGCAATCGCCAAGAATGTAGTGGCTGAGATTCCGGATGGTGCCGTTCTTTCTCTGGGCGTAGGCGGCGTCCCGTTTACCGTTGCAAAAATGCTGGCAGATTCCGATTTGAAGGACCTCGGCTGCCATACAGGAACAATCAGCGATGCTTTCCTTGCTCTGCACAAGGCAGGCAAACTGACCAATGCACGCAAAGAAGTGTGTACCGGCTATTCCACATGGAACCTGGCCATGGGATCTCAGGAACTCTATGACTGGATTGCCAATGAACCGGAGCTCTTCTATCCGGGCGACGTAGACTTTGTCCATTCTCCGGAGCGTATGGGACAGATGTCTAATTTTGTTGGTATCATGGGTGGTGTCCAGCTGGACCTGATGGGACAGGAAAATGCAGAATCCGGTGGAAAACGCCAGCTCTCCGGCACCGGCGGACAGCTTGATTTCCTGGAAGGCGCATTCCGTTCCAAAGGCGGCAAAGGTTTTATCTGCATGAATTCCGCACGAACTGCAAAAGACGGTTCCCTGGTTTCCAACATCGTTCCATTCATCCCGGGCGGCAGCGTGGTTTCCAGCCCGCGCAGCATGAACCACTATGTGGCAACGGAGTACGGCGTGGCAAAACTATCCGGTCTTTCCCTGCGCGAACGTGCTGAAGCTATGATCTCCATCGCACATCCGGCATTCCGAGAGGAACTGGAAGCGTATGCGAGAGAGACCTTTAAGTAAAATTGATATTTCATTGAGTGATGTAAATTCTATTCATTTATTAAATTATAAGATTATAAAGTAAATGCAGTATTTTCAAACATGCTTCGTTTTCGGATTTTGTCCGTGCATCGATAATTAGCTGCTCTGCTAACTCGCTCCTGCGGAGCTCAGACAGAGCGCCGCAACTGAAATTAGCACAGCCAAAATCTCGAAAGCCTTGCAAATCGTTTGAAGAATACTGCATTTATTTTTATAACTCACGAATCAAATAAAATAGAAACTTACATCTGAATGAAA
>JAFSFU010000241.1 GCA_017435025.1 Lachnospiraceae bacterium
CTGTCTGTTCACCGCATTGCCCATGTCGTGCATGAATCCGGCGATTTTTGCCACTTCAACATCATGTTCCGAGTATCCCAGTTTCTTTAAGATCATGCCGGCTCTGTCCGCCACCAGCGCACAATGCACTTCCGAATGATCCGTAAAACCGAGCACTCCCAGGTTATCATTTCCCTTTTTTAAATATGCCAGTACTTCCTTATTCTTTCTGATTTCCTTATACGTCAAATAATTCCTCCTTTTTCATCCATTCTCATCATCTGTTTTCAAAACAATTTTACTGAAACCCGGCTTTCCGCGCAATCATAAACAGGTAAAATCATCTAAAATTCATGTAAAATTTCTCACTGTACATTTCCCTTCGCAAGTTACACTTTTTACAAATTGCATCTCCATTTTCTATTGTTTCCACGCTTTTGTTCGATTATAATAGTGTTGTAGCAGTATTTTATTCTCAATGGAGGAGGTATAACATGAGCAGTAAGACAACCGTATTCGTCAATGAATTTACCAACGGTCTTTTAGATCCATCCGCACCAATGTTGGGTCCGGTACGCGACGGCGGCAACATTGTGGCAAATACCGCGGCCGGCTGCTGGGGTCCGATGATCACCCCTGCTCTCAGAGGCGGCCATGAAGTAACCAAACCGGTTTATGTAGAAGGCGCAGAGCCGGGCGATGCCATCGCGATTCGTATCCGCTCCATTGAAGTGACCAGTGAGGCAACCGCATCCGGTGTTGAGTTCAACAACGATGGCCGTTTCAACGGTGACCCGTTCGTAGCCGACTACTGTCCGAAGTGCGGCACTAAATGGCCGGAAAGTTATGTGGAAGGAACCGGTAACGATGCGGTCCGCTGTAAAGTCTGCGGCGCACCGGTATCCGCTTTTGGCTTTGACCACGGTTACACCATCACATTTGACGAGGCAAAGAAAATGGGTCTGACTCTCGGCCAGAAGCAGGCAGATGAGATTGGCTCCAAAGCAAAAGAATATATGAAGACTCCGGATGGCTCCATCCAGAATCCGGTCGTTGTTATGGCTCCGGCTCACCTTCCGGGCGTAGCAGCGCGCATGAAACCATTCCTGGGTCAGTTAGGCACCACACCGTCCCAGATTTTCCCGGATTCCCACAATGCCGGTGACTTCGGCGCATTCCTTCTCGGTGCTCCGCACGAGTACGCAAAAACAGAAGCGGATCTGGAAGCCCGCACCGATGGTCATATGGATATCAACCGTGTTCGTCCGGGCGCAATCTTAATCTGTCCGGTTAAGGTTCCGGGCGGCGGTGTATACATCGGTGATGCACATGCACTCCAGGGCAACGGCGAGATCGCAGGCCACACCTGTGATGTCTGCGCAACCGTAACTTTACAAGTCAACGTAATCAAAGGTCTCGGCAACGAAGGTCCGATCCTTCTTCCAAATCCGGAGGACCTGCCGCACCAGGCAATCCCGTTCAGCAAGGAAGAAAAAGCAATCGTTGCAAGAATGGCTGAAAAATGGGGCATCGACTCCGTGGAAGATTCTCTCCCGATTTCCTTCATCGGAACAGGCGCTAACATGAACGCCGCCATCGATAATGGTCTGGCACGCGCCGCTAAACTCCTCGATATGTCCGTGAGCGAAGTAAAGAACCGCTGCACCATCACCGGCTCCATCGACATCGGCCGTGCACCGGGCGTGATCACTGCAACGCTTCTTGTTCCGAAGGAGAAGCTGGAAAAAGTCGGACTGCTTGAGTATGCGATCGAGCAGTACGGGGAGTAAACTTGATATTTCATTCAGTGATGTTAGTGTTATTATTTCATTTAATAATTAGATTATAAAGTAAATGCAGTATTTTCAAACATGCCTCGTTTTCGGATTTTGTCCGTGCATCGATGATCAGCTGCTCTGCTAACTCGCTCCTACGGAGCTCAGACAGAGCGCCGCAGCTGAAATTAGCACAGCCAAAATCTCGAAAGCCTTGCAAATCGTTTGAAGAATACTGCATTTATTTTTATAACTCACGAATCAAATAAAATAGAAACTTACATCTGAATGAAA
>JAFSFU010000242.1 GCA_017435025.1 Lachnospiraceae bacterium
ACTGTGTACGACAGCTTTCTTGTCCTTTCTGCGCGGGATGCAAATTGTGAAAAATATATTGATACATATGCAAAAAAGACAGATATTATGCCTGGAATGGTGGAGGCGGAGGAGTCTGCGTTGCGAAAGTGCGTTTGCAAAGGTTTTGTTAAGGAAGCATCCTGCTCTGCAAAAACACTTTTGAGCAGTAAGGCACCGATGGAGATCATTGACCAGGAGCTGATTCCGGCTCTGGATGAAGTGGGAAAGCGATTTGAGGCAGGTACACTGTATCTGCCGCAGCTTTTGATGAGTGCCGAGGCGGCAAAATCAGCTTTTGCGGTTATCAAAGAACATATGAAGACATTTGAGTGGGAGCAGAAAAAAGGAGAAACGGTCATTCTTGCGAGTGTCAAAGGAGATATTCACGATATTGGAAAGAATATTGTAAAGGTACTTTTGGAGAATTATGGGTTCGAAGTGATCGATCTGGGGCGCGACGTACCGCCGGAAAAGATCGTGGATGCTGTCGTTAAAGAACATGCAAAGGCCGTTGGACTCAGTGCGCTGATGACTACAACGGTACCGGCTATGGAAGAGACGATCCGGCTTTTAAAACGGACAGCGCCTTCTGTAAAGGTTGCAGTCGGAGGGGCAGTTCTCACGAAAGAATATGCAGATTCCATCGGAGCAGATGCTTACTGTAAGGATGCGATGGCAACGGTAAACTATTTGTTGGATATAACCAATTGGTAAATTCATTATTTATAAAATTAAGAAAAATTTTATAATACGAACGGGAAAAAATTGACACAATTTCGACAATATGGTATATTACTTGTGTAATCGATAAAATCTATTATCGGCACCTTCACCTATAGAAAATAATGATACTTCGGGGGTAAGAGTTTCAGGTCCATCGCAAGATGGTGTGTACATAGGTGATGTGTCACACAACAAATGGAGGGTAAAAAAATGGCAGCATTAAACGCTACATTACTCCCAATCGTAGATAAGATCAACGCTTACCTTGGTGACTACGTTCTGATCTTCCTTCTGATTGGTGCAGGTCTTTTCTTCACAATTAAGACAAAATTCGTGCAGATCCGTTGCTTCGGCGAAGGTATGCACAACGTATTCGGCAACCTTTCCTTAAAGGGCGGCAAGCAGGAAAGCGGTATGAGCTCCTTCCAGGCTCTTGCTACAGCTATCGCAGCTCAGGTAGGTACAGGTAACATCGTAGGTTCCGCTGGTGCTATCTTAACAGGTGGCCCGGGTGCTATCTTCTGGATGTGGGTTATCGCATTCTTTGGTATGGCTACAATCTACGCCGAGGCAGTTCTCGCTCAGGCTACACGTGTTAAGACAGAAGCTGGCGAAATCCTTGGTGGTCCGGTTTACTACATCACTCACGCATTCAAGGGTGGTCTTGGTAAATTCCTGGCTGGTTTCTTCGCTATCGCTATCACATTAGCACTTGGTTTCTTCGGATGTATGGTACAGTCCAACTCCATCGGTTCTTCCATGAACACAGCTTTCGGTATCCCGGGCTGGGTAGCTGGCGTTGCTCTTGTTATCATCTGTGGTTTCATCTTCCTTGGTGGTACACAGCGTCTTGCATCCGTAACTGAGAAGGTAGTTCCGATCATGGCAGCTGCTTTCTTACTTGGCGGTTTAATCGTTATCATCGCTCGTATCAAGTACATCCCGGAGACATTTATGCTCATCTTCAAGGGCGCATTCGCTCCGCAGGCTATCATCGGTGGTGCTACTGGTGCAGCTATTAAGGCAGCTATCTCCCAGGGTGCTAAGCGTGGTCTCTTCTCCAACGAGGCTGGTATGGGTTCCACACCGCACGCTCACGCTCTTGCTAACGTTAAGACTCCGCACGAGCAGGGTACAGTTGCTATCGCAGGTGTATTCATCGATACATTCGTAGTTCTTACAATGAACGCACTCGTTATCATCTCCTGTCTGTATGCAGGTAATGGTCCGCTGGCTCCGGCAAACGGCGTTACAGCTGATCTTGCAGCAGCATCTGGTCTTGTTAACACAAACCTTGCACAGGTTTCCTTCGGTATGGTATTTGGCGAGAACCTTGGTAAGATGTTCGTAGCAGTTGCTCTGTTCTTCTTCGCATTCTCCACAATCCTTGGCTGGAGTATGTTCGGTAAGATCAACGTAGAGTACCTCTTCGGTGCAAAGGCTGTTAGACCGTATCAGGTAATCTGCCTTATCTTCGTATTCGCTGGTACACTTACATCTTCTGATCTTGTTTGGGCTCTGTCCGACTTATTCAACCAGATCATGGTACTTCCGAACGTTATCGGTCTTATCGGTTGCGCAGCACTGGTAACATCCTTAACAAAATTCAAAAAGTAATTAAAGCAAATTAATTGATTACCCCCTTTAAGTAATCAAAAGGTCCTCTGTGAATAACGGAGGATCTTTTTTTGTGTTTCGGGAAAGATAAGGTTCGAGGTTGTCATAAGAAAAAATATATGGTATGATATCATGTGGTTTCATGTGCACTTTTTGAGCACGAAGAGGCCTCGCAGTTACTGAAATTTAGATCTGAGAGGAAAGAGTATGGAAAAGTATTTGATTTTATGTCCGTTTTTATTTTTATCGGGACTTGTTGATGCGATTGCCGGCGGCGGCGGTCTGATCGCTTTCCCGGCTTATGTGTTTGCAGGAATTCCGGCTCACATTATTATCGGTTCATCGAAACTGGGTGCATTTCCTGGCGCCATCGTTGCGATGCTTCGATTTGCTAAGAACGGATATGTGCGCTGGAAACTGGCGATCCCGTGCGGTGTTGCCGGATTTATCGGTGCGATCTTAGGTGCAATGATCACCTTGCGCCTTGATGAGTCTGTGGTGGAGTCCATGATGTTTGTCGTACTTCCGGTGGTGGCTTTCTATATGTTCCGCAACAAAGGGGCAGTCAGCGATGATGTTGTATCCGGTCTTTCCGAAAAGCAGATCATGACATACGCACTGATCTCTTCTCTTGTGATCGGTGCATACAATGGATTCTATGGACCGGGCTGTGGAACCTTCCTTCTTCTTGCGTTTACCGGTCTTGTGAAGTTAAATACCAAGGAGTCTGCCGGTCTTACAAAGGTTGTTAATCTGGCGGCTGATGTGGGCGGTCTCTGTGCGTTTGCCACATTCGGCAAAGTGGATATCATGCTCGGTGTTGTTTCTGCCGTATTTGTCATGCTGGGCAGTTATGTTGGCTCCGGATTGGTTGTAAACAATGGACAGAAGATCGTGCGTCCGGTAATCCTTGTAGTGCTGGGATTGTTATTTGCAAAGTTAATTATTGGATTTTAATACATAGAAGAATATGTGAATAAGGAGACTTTACTATGAAGTGGAAAAAATTTACATTGACAACAACAACAGAAGCCGTTGATTATCTTGGAAGTATGTTTGATGATATCGGAATTCAGGGCATGGAGATCGAGGACAATGTTCCGCTGACAGAAGCAGAGACAAAGGGAATGTTCATCGATATCTTACCGGAACTTCCGCCGGACGAAGGTGTTGCAAAAGTAAGCTTTTATCTGGATGATGACGATGATGTGGAGAGGATTTTACGTGAGGTAAAGGAAGGCATCGAGGAATATCGTCAGTTTGTGGATATGGGTGCAGGCACCATCGAAGCATCTGAGACGGAGGACAAGGACTGGATCAACAACTGGAAGCAGTATTTCAAACCGTTTACAGTGGATAACATTCTGATCAAACCGACATGGGAAGAGATTCCTGAAGAGCATAAAGACAAGATGCTGATCCAGATCGACCCGGGTACTGCGTTTGGTACCGGTAAACATGAGACAACACAGCTCTGTATCCGTCAGCTGGAAAAGTATGTAAAGCCGGGCGTAAAGGTTCTGGATCTTGGCACAGGCAGCGGTATTCTTGGTATCACTGCGTTAAAACTGGGCGCAGAGTATGTGTTTGGCACGGATCTGGATGAAAATGCAATTACGGCAGTCCATGAAAATCTGGAGGCCAACGATATTCCGGAAGAGAAGTTTGGTGTGGTCCAGGGCAATATCATTGATGAAAAAGAAGTGCAGGATGCAGCGGGATATGAGTGCTACGATATTGCAGTAGCCAATATTCTGGCAGACATTATCATTATGATCCAGGAAGAAGTACCGGTTCACATTAAGAAGGGCGGTATCTTCATCACTTCCGGAATCATCAATATGAAAGAGCAGGCTGTGAAAGATGCTCTTGCAAAGAATGATGCATTCGAGATCATTGAGACCACATACCAGGGTGAGTGGGTTTCCATCACCTGCAGAAAGAAATAAGGGATAATTATGTATCACTTTTTTACAGAAACGGAACTGTTTACGGAGACCGAAGTGACGATCATCGGTTCCGATGTGAATCATATAAAAAATGTTCTGCGCATGAAGCCGGGAGAAAAGGTACTGATCAGTGATGGAAAAGGAATCAATTATTTTTGCGAACTGACCGAGATCGGTGCGGATGCGGTGAAAGCTGCAATTCTTCCGGATGAAGTAGAAGATACAGAGCTGCCGGTGGAAGTTGTCTTATATCAGGGGCTTCCGAAAGGCGACAAGATGGAACTGATCATCCAGAAATGTGTGGAGCTTGGTGTGAGCCGGATCGTGCCGGTGGATATGGCCAGATGTGTCATGAAGCTGGATGCGAAAAAGGAAGGCAATAAGATCAAACGCTGGTACGGTGTGTCGGAGAGTGCGGCCAAACAGTCCAAGCGTATGATCGTGCCGGAAATTTCCGGAGTGATGAAATATAAGGCTGCGATCGAGGAGGCGAAACATGCAGATCTGGCGCTTGTGCCCTATGAGGCAGCAGAGACGCTGGATGGCGCCGGCGGTATGGAGCTCACGAGAAAGCTGATCGGTGGGTTGAAACCTGGGCAGCGATGCGCGATCTTTGTCGGACCGGAGGGCGGTTTTGCCGATGCAGAGATTGAACTGGCAAGAGAAAGCGGTTTTCAGACCATCACGCTCGGAAAGCGAATTTTGAGAACGGAAACGGCCGGCTTATTTGTGCTCTCTGCCATCGGATATGCACTGGAGGAGTAACATGGGAATCGAAAGAAGAGAAGTATATTTTGATAACTCTGCCACAACACGCGTGTTTGACAGTGTTCGAGACATTATGGTGCAGTCCATGATGGCTGATTACGGCAATACATCTTCCAAGCATATGAAAGGCGTGGAGGCAGAGAATTATATTAAGACAGCAAGGGAAGAAATCGCAAAGTCCCTGAAGGTAAAGGAAAAAGAGATCATTTTCACATCCGGCGGCACAGAGTCCAACAATATGGCCCTGATCGGAACAGCGATGGCAAACAAACGTGCCGGAAATCACCTGATCACTACCTGTATCGAACATGCATCTATTTACAATACAATGAGCTTTTTGGAGGAACAGGGATTTCGTGTGACTTATCTCCCGGTGGATCATAATGGACATGTATCTTTGGATGCGCTTCGTGAGGCAATCTGTGACGAGACGATTTTGATCTCCGTTATGTACGTGAACAACGAGATGGGCGCTGTGGAGCCGATCGAGGAGATCGCAAAGGTGATCAAAGAAAAGAAATCCAAGGCCTATTTCCATGTGGATGCGATCCAGGGATTCGGTAAATATGTGATCCATCCGAAAAAACTGGGTATTCAGCTGATGTCTGTCAGTGCCCACAAGATTCATGGACCGAAGGGCGTCGGTTTCTTGTATGTGGATGAAAAAGTAAAGATCAAGCCGATCATTTTCGGCGGCGGTCAGCAGAAAAATATGCGTTCCGGTACAGAGAACGTGCCGGGATGTGCCGGAATGGGTATGGCTGTGAAAGAAATGTACAAGAATCACAGCGAAAAGGTGGAGCACCTGTATGCACTGAAAGACCGTATGGTGAAAGGACTTCAGGAGATGGATGGCGTGACTGTACATGGCCTCACAGGGCGCGATAGTGCACCGCAGATCGTCAGCGCCGGTTTTGAGGGGACAAGAGCAGAGGTTCTGCTCCATGCCCTCGAAGACAGAGGAATCTATGTTTCTTCCGGTTCTGCATGTTCGTCCAACCATCCGGGGATTTCCGGAACTTTAAAGGGAATCGGAGTGAAAGATTCTCTTCTTGATGCGACACTTAGATTTTCTTTCGGTATCTATAATACAGAAGAGGAAGTGGATTACTGTCTGGAACAGTTAAAGGAACTTCTTCCGATGCTTCGAAGATACCGCAGAGCTTAAGATAAATTTGGAGGACTTATGAATTACAAGTCATTTTTGATTAAATACGCTGAAATTGGCGTAAAAGGCAAGAACCGTTACCTCTTTGAAGATGCGCTGGTAAAACAGATCAACCAGCGGTTAAAACGCCATGACGGCGGTTTCCTGATCACAAAAGAGCAGGGAAGAATCTATGCGGAGGCAAGCGAAGATTACGATTTTGATGAAGTGATCAATGCTCTGCAGCATGTATTCGGCATCGTGGGAATCTGCCCGATGGTACAGGTGGAAAAGGGCGACTATGAAAATCTGAAGGAAGAGGTTGCAAAGTATATCGACGAGGCGTATGAAGATAAGAACTTTACATTTAAAGTTGTGGCGCGTCGTGCTGACAAAAATTATCCGGCAACATCTGACCAGATCAATCGCGATCTGGGTGAAGTGATCCTTACAAGATTTCCGGAGACAAAGGTTGATGTGCACAATCCGGATGTAACCCTCCATGTGGAGATTCGCCAGAAGATCAACATCTTCTCCGAGACGATCCCTGGCCCGGGCGGTATGCCGATCGGCACAGCCGGAAAGGCCATGCTTCTGCTTTCCGGCGGTATTGACAGCCCGGTTGCAGGCTGGATGGTCGCAAAACGTGGTGTGACCATCGAGGCAACTTATTTCCATGCACCGCCATATACCAGCGAACGTGCAAAGCAGAAAGTAATCGATCTCGCAAAGCTGGTTGCAAAATACACAGGCCCGATCAAATTGAATATTATCAATTTCACAGATATTCAGCTGTATATTTATGATCAGTGTCCGCATGATGAGCTGACAATTATTATGCGTCGTTATATGATGCGTATCGCTGAGGAAATCGCGAAGGAGTCTGACTGCCTTGGACTGATCACCGGTGAGAGCATCGGACAGGTTGCATCCCAGACGATGCCGTCCCTGGCTGTTACCAATGAAGTGTGTGAACTTCCGGTACTCCGTCCGCTGATCGCTTTTGACAAGCAGGATATTGTAGATATTTCCGTGAAGATTGATACATTTGAGACATCTACACTTCCGTACGAAGACTGCTGTACGATTTTCGTTGCAAAGCATCCGGTGACAAAGCCGAATCTGAAGAGAATTAAGAAGTCTGAGGAAAAACTGGCTGAGAAGATCGATGAGATGATGAAAACAGCGATTGAGACCAGAGAGGTTGTTCGTTGTATTTAGTTTTGTGATTTTAGATTTCCTGTCCTATATTTTCTCTCAGACGCGCTTGCGCTCAGGTGACTACGTAGCGGTACTTAGGCATCAAAAGACGATGCCTAAGTACCGACGTATTCAATGGTCTGAGGAGAAAATAGGGACAGGATTATCATAAAACAGCAAATAAAATACAACGAAAACCACAGTCACACTATGTATAAATGAAAAAAGGAGTTCCGGTTTAAGGAACTCCTAAAGTAATATGTAGGAATGATAATAACCAACTATTCCACGATATACGGAGCGAGTACGGAGAGGATCTGCTCTACGTCTTCTTCGGAGTGGATATGGAGGTCGATCGGCTTGGATAAATCTAAGCTGAAGATACCCATGATGGACTTTGCATCGATGACATAACGGCCGGAGATCAGGTCGAAGTCAGCGTCGAATTTTGTCAGGGCATTTACGAAAGATTTTACTTTATCGATAGAATTTAAGGAAATTTTTACTGTTTTCATATGAAAGTCCTCCTGGAGATTATTATTTTGATAATATAGCTTCATACTAAAGGGACAGGAAAAAAAAGTCAATAGAAAACTTGAATTTTGGACAGGAGAATGAATATGAGAAAAGCAGCACTGCACAACCTGGGCTGTAAGGTAAACTCTTATGAAACAGAAGCGATGCAGCAGCTTCTGGAGGCGGCCGGATATGAGATCGTAGATTTCGAAGATGTGGCCGATGTTTATATTGTAAATACATGTTCTGTTACCAACGTGGCGGACAAAAAGTCCCGTCAGATGCTGCACCGTGCGAAAGCCAAGAATCCGGAGGCAGTTGTTGTGGCAGCCGGATGTTATGTTCAGGCAGCTGCAGATAAATTGAAGGATGATGCATCGATTGACCTGATCATCGGCAATAATAAAAAGGCAGAGTTAATCCCTCTTTTGGAAGAGTTCTTTGCCGGACGTGAAGTGACGGATTCGGTTATTGATATCTCTGCAACGCATGAGTACGAATGTCTGAATATCGACCGTCAGGCGGATCATACCCGCGCCTTTATCAAGGTGCAGGATGGATGTAATCAGTTCTGCAGTTATTGCATCATCCCATATACCAGAGGACGTGTCAGAAGCCGCAGACCGGAGGATGTAGAACAGGAAGTACTTGCGCTCACAGCCAACGGTTATCAGGAAATCGTTCTGACCGGTATCCATCTCAGCTCTTACGGTGTGGATTTTGAGGGAGAGAATATTGATTTCCTCTACCTGATCAAGCGTCTGCATGCACTGGAAGGTGTAAAACGCCTTCGCTTTGGATCCCTGGAACCTCGTGTGATCACAGAGAAATTCGCGCAGGAACTCTCTAAACTGGATAAAGTTTGTCCGCATTTCCACCTATCTCTCCAGAGTGGATGCGATGAGACACTGAAGAGAATGAATCGTCATTACACATGTGACGAATATTATGCCGGATGCGAGATTTTAAGAAAGTATTTTAAGAATCCGGCGATCACAACGGACGTGATCGCGGGCTTTGCGGGAGAGACAGACGAAGAGTTTGCACAGACAAAGGAATTTGTACAGAAGGTAAACTTTTATGAGATGCATGTCTTCAAGTATTCCAGGCGTGCCGGAACAAGAGCTGATCGTATGCCGGATCAGGTTCCGGAACAGGTGAAGACAAAACGAAGCGGAGAGCTTCTGGCACTGGAGAAGGAGATGTCTCGCAAATACAGAGAATCTTTCCTTGGTGCGGAGGTGGAAGTACTTCTGGAAGAACCGGTGATGATCGGTGATGAAATGTATATGATCGGTCACACAAAGGAATATGTGAAGGTGGCAGTTCCGTTTGACAAGACCAGACCGGAAATCGGAAAGAACTGTTTTGTGAAGGGCGTTCTTTTGGATTTCCTGACAGAAGAAATCATTACCCTTGCAGAAAACACTAAATTAGGGTAAAATAATAGCTAGCAACAAAAGATCGTGAGGACAATTATGGGCGATATCAGCAATACACAATACTTTAAAGCAGTACAGAACAGCAAACCGGATGTAAGCCAGGTCCTTGAAGACGTTTACCAGGCTCTGACCGAAAAGGGTTATAATCCGATCAATCAGATCGTAGGATATATTATGTCCGGCGATCCGACTTATATTACGAGCCATAAGAGTGCCAGAAGCTTGATCATGAAGGTTGAGCGTGACGAGATTCTGGAAGAGCTTATGGAGAATTATATTGAGACGAGATTGAAATAGGATTTTTGGGGGACATTTGAAAAGCAAAAAGCGCAGACAGTTGGGGGAATAAGGGTACCAGCTGGTTTTGTGCTGTAAAAAAACATGTTTGCCATGAGGATGAAAGAATGAGAGTACTTGGACTGGATTTTGGTTCCAGAACCGTGGGAGTTGCAGTCAGTGATGCACTGCTTTTGACGGCCCAGGGCGTGGAGACCATTGAACGAAAAGATGAAAACAAATTGAGAAAAACCTGTGCGCGAATCGAGGAATTGGTGAAGCAGTACGAGGTTACGACCATTGTACTGGGACTTCCGAAGAATATGAATAACACCGAAGGCGATCGTGTGGAAAAGACGAAAGAGTTCAAAGAGATGCTGGAGCGCCGTACCGGACTTTCGGTTGTCTTGTGGGATGAGCGCCTTACGACGGTTGCAGCGGAACAGGTTCTGATGGAATCCGGTGTCCGCAGGGAGAACAGAAAAGCCGTAATCGATAAGGTCGCTGCATGTTTTATTTTGCAGGGATATCTGGATTACCTGAAACTTCAGGAGAAAAAAGAAGAACTGTAAGATCGATCGTGTCGGGAAACGAATAGGAGAATGCAAAATGGAAGAAATGAAGATTACATTGGTGGATGAAGACCAGACAATTGAATTTTATGTGGTGGAAGAGACAAAACTGAATGGTAAGAAGTACCTTCTTGTTACGGATGCAGAGGACGATGAAGATGGTGACTGCTATATCTTAAAAGATATGTCCGAAGAGGAAGAGGCAGAGGCGCTTTATGAGTTCGTGGAAGATGAAGAAGAGCTGGATGGTCTGATGAAGATTTTTGAAGAACTCCTGGAAGACGTGGATATCGAAAAGCAGTAGGAAATGTGCGGCCTTTGTAAGATGTAAGAAATACGAGCGACGAAAAAACAGAATAGAGCATTAACGGAGGTTAGAACGTGAATAGTACGTTAAATGAGAAGAATGACTGCAAAGTCAAGATCATTCCTTTGGGTGGCCTGGAGCAGATCGGTATGAATATTACTGCGATCGAGTATGACGACAGTATTATTGTTATGGACTGCGGCCTCGCTTTCCCGAGCGATGATATGCTGGGTATCGACCTGGTAATTCCGGACGTGACTTATTTGACGGATAATATTGACAAAGTAAAGGGTTTTGTGATCACCCATGGCCATGAGGACCATATTGGTGCTCTGCCGTACGTGTTAAAGATGATCAATGCGCCGGTTTACGGTACAAAACTCACGATTGGTCTGATTGACCATAAATTAAAAGAGAATAATATGTTAAAGAATGTGAAACGCAAAGTGGTGAAGCACGGTCAGTCTGTAAATCTAGGCTGTTTCCGCGTGGAATTTATTAAAATGAACCACAGCATCGAGGATGCTTCTGCACTTGCAGTTTTCACACCGGCCGGCGTGATCCTGAACACCGGCGACTTTAAGATTGATTATACACCGGTATTCGGAGATGTGACGGACCTGCAAAGACTGGCAGAGCTGGGAAGAAAAGGTGTGCTGGCGTTGATGGCGGATTCCACCAATGCGATCAGACCTGGATTTACGATGTCTGAGAAGACGGTTGGAAAAACATTTGATGCGATCTTTGCAGAACACAAGCAGAATCGTATTATCGTAGCGACCTTTGCATCCAATGTGGACCGTGTACAGCAGGTGATCAACTCTGCCTACAAGTACGGTCGAAAAGTTGTTGTGGAAGGCCGCAGCA
>JAFSFU010000243.1 GCA_017435025.1 Lachnospiraceae bacterium
ATCACACCCAAGTGTGGTCAGTTTGTCTGCAAACAGATGACTCAGTGGAAGCAGTTGGTATTCCCACTTACTGTTCACCGCAAAGATATTCTCACCGATCCGCCTTTCGAACTCCCACTTTTCTGGCTGCAGAATAAATTCCATTTTCAGCTCCTGATGCGGAAGATTTTCTTCTTTTACATTGCGTTCCGTACCGGTCAAAACTGATGGGATATCTACATAATATGTACAGAGCGGCAGATCTGTCTTGGGAACTTTCGGTATATGTTTGCGAAAAACAAACAGCCCTTCCTCATTCTTCAACAGATCTTCAATCTTATCCAGTGTTTCCCTGCACTCCTGTTCCGTGCCCCAAAACAGCATATCAATATCAACGCTTGTTCTCTGCACCTCTCTGGGCAAATAAAACTGTGTAGCAGCTCCGCCCTTCAAAACAATCCGATCTCTCAAAATATTCTGAATTTGCAAAAACAGCTCCAGGTCCCATAAAAAGAGTTCCATCCGCGCCATATTTTTAAATCCAAATTCTTCCATTCTGGCCGCAAACGTCTCTCTCGAAAAGTCCTTTTCCTCATGAAACAGTTTACTGTAGTCCATTTTACGCCCCTCTTCTCAGCAACTCGACAAACCTTTTCGCATTCTCCGTAATAAACTTCGACTCCACAATATAACGGATATCATACTGAATCCCCCGCCTTGTCGCAACCGTGATCATCCGTTTTTGGTCTATACTTCCAAGCCGCACCAGGTTCTCATACACACGCACCAGTTCTTGCAATGCCAACGGATAACCATTGCGGCTGACCGCATAAAATAAATCCACAAAAGCCTTCTCAATGGTAGCCACACCATCCTCTGCAAATTCGAAACTTTCCGTCTGATACAGTATAACCCACGAAGTATCCGTCCCAGTAAAGCTATACCTCTCATACATCTCTTTTGTCTGTATAGCATCCACCGAATCAAATCCATTTGACTTTAAAATGGACTTGATTTCTTCCTTTGCTTCTTTTTCAATAAACAACATCACCGGATACTGCTCAGGCACATGCTGCATATATTTCTGCAAAACATCTACGCCGGAAATATAATAATCAAATCCGGTTTCATCCAACACATCCCGTATTTTCTGTGCATCCGTTGATATGGAAATGGATTTCTTCTCCCTCCACTCATTAAAAGCATATACACCATTTCTTATGCGTTTCAGATAACCTTCTTCCACTAATTTTGACAATACCCAATATAGGTATGTTTTTTTCATATCGGGAAATAATTTTTCCACCTCATCAAAATAAAAGGTCTGCTGATTTCCCAGATTCTCAAGAATATTTTGATATTTAACGGCCAATGATGTTTTCTTTTCCATACTACACCTTCTTTCGCATATTAGTGTAGCACACTTTTACAGTTTTTTCAATAAAATTTTCGTCAATTTCATATTTGCGAATGTTTTATTGAAAAAGCTTTTTTTACTATAAAATCTATACACTTTCAATATTTTCAAAGAAATATTCGTCAATTTCATATTTATGAAAATTTCTTTGAAATAGCCATCCACAAATCTCTACTTTTAAAACATCAACCTCTGTTGCTCATATTCCATCCGTCTTCTCAATTGCCCCGGCTTTTTCTTCAAAAATGTTCCCAGCCTGTTGTCATCACACAGCCAACCTTCCACCTCATTCTGCTCCAGAATCAACGGCATCCGGTCATGCACCTCCTGCATGGATTCATTCGCAGCTGTGGTGAGGATGATAAACCGATCCTCGCCGTCAAAGTTTCCATAAAAGCCTGCCAGATATAATATTCTCGTTTTCCCTTCCTCTGACGCCTCGGCGGTAAATGTCGCTTTCTCTTTCGCGTGATTCCACTCGTAGAATCCGACAGCCGGAATCACAATCCGATGATGCTGAACATTATCTCTAAACATCCGCTTTTCCTGCACGGTCTCCGCTCTCGCATTGATCAAGACTTTCTGGTTCCCAAAGCCCGGAAAGCCCCACCGCTTCAC
>JAFSFU010000244.1 GCA_017435025.1 Lachnospiraceae bacterium
CTGAAAGCAGCGACTCCTAAGCTGGAAGCTGAATTTAATATGAGTCAAATTATTCAACATTCCCCAAGTAAAGGGGCATTGCGTGAGTATATTCTTAATAGCATTATTCGCCCATTCTTACCCAAAAGATATGGACTTACTAATAGTGAATGCTTTGACGCAACTGGGAAAACAAGTAAGCAATTAGATATCACAATTTATGATGATTTATTTTCGTATGCTATACCTTACGGTGATTATAAATTTCTCCCTTTCGAATCTGTGTATGGGGTAATTGAGGTCAAATCACTTCTAAATAAGGAATCCTTTTTTGAAGGCATTGATAACATAGCTTCATTAAAATCGCTTTCTCGAGAACCCGCAGGAAAATGTCAGGTATTGCCTAATTTAGAGATAGATATTGCTGGCATCGAGTGGAACTTTAACGGCTATACTAAAGCTTTTGGTGTCGTTTTTGCTTATGACAGCGTTACTCCAGAAACGGTAATTAGCTATTTTCATGATCTCTCTCCTTTAAACCCATCATTAATGCCCGATATGATAGTTCTCTTCAAAAAGAAAACTATCATTGCAAGAATACAATATTTTGAAGATGAAAAATTCTATGTTACTACCGGAAATACATACCAAGGTTTTTTGATATTGCCATGCGATGAGGATACTCTGCCAATTTTCCTTGCATATATTCTTTGCCGTACAAATGACACTCGTATAAAGATTGCCGATATTAGTGGAATCCTAAACAGTCGAATTGACGAAAGATTACATGCAATGGGAGAACAAAAAGTTGTGAAATTTACCTACGAACATGTCGAGGATAACTAATATGATGACTGCCTTATAAGCCAATCATATTAATCTCCGTTTTGGCATATCCACCTTACCTATGACATCTTAGGAGTGAGAATATGAGAATTAAAAAGATAAGATTACAAAAATTCAAACGTTTTACCGATCTTACTATAGAAAACATACCGTCAACAGCTAAACTTGTTGTTTTAGTAGGTCCCAATGGATGTGGAAAGAGTTCGTTATTTGATTCATTTAAAACATGGCATTTAGACAAGGGATACAACAATGTTGCCAATGATGACTATTGTAAAAAAGACGCTACAGATCGGCGTCGTAGCTATGAATTGGTCAACATTGACTTCCACAGTGACACCTCGAACTTATCACGGGAACAATTTCGTCAGTTTTTCTATTTTAGAACAGCATACAGAAACTCTCCCAATGTATCAGTAACTACTTTTCAAAAATTAAATTCCCCATTAGAAAAAGCTGATCACAGTATGATGATTCAGAATGACTCTACTGTTAATGATAACTATCAACGCCTCATCTCGGAAACCATTTCGCAATTATATGATGAGAAAAATGACACAAAAACTGTCAAGGCCCTTCGAGATGGGATGCTCAATAAAATAAGAGAACCTCTAAAACGGCTCTTTTCTGATTTGACATTGACAGAAATCGGCTTGGTTACAGAAAAGGCTGAGTTCTACTTTTCTAAAGGAACAACGACAAAATACGGCTACGAAAAACTGTCTGGTGGTGAAAAAGCTGCCTTTGATCTACTTCTCGATATGGTTGTCAAAAGTGAATTTTATAAGGACACCATTTTCTGTATCGATGAACCCGAGACGCATATTCACACCAGTTTGCAAGCACGGCTTCTTACAGAACTCTTCAATCTTGTTCCCGATGAATCTCAGCTATGGATCGCTACCCATTCTTTTGGTATGCTAAAAGAAGCCAGAAAGCTCTTAGAACGGCATCCCGGAGAAGTTGTTTTCTTAAATTTTGATGGATATGATTTCGATGAAAATGTGACGTTAGAGCCAAGCAACTGTGACACATCTCTTTGGAATAAAATGGTCGAAATCACACTGGACGATTACGCACCTTTTCTATCGCCCGAGACAATTGTTTTCTGTGAAGGAACCACTCGGGGTAGAAAAAGAAAAGACTTTGACGCTCGCTGTTATTCTACTATTTTCAAGAGTACACATCCAAACACCATTTTTTATTCACTTGGAAGTTGCAACGATATTGAAAGCAAACAATCTGTTATCGATTTCATCACCAGCGTTTCACCCTCTTCGACTATTGTTCGTCTTGTGGATAGAGATGATAGAAGTCCCGAGGAAATTGCAGACCTACAAGCCGATGGCATTAAAGTAATCTCCCGTCGACATATTGAATCTTACCTCTTGGATGATTCCGTTCTGAAAAAATGGTGTCAAGTTACTAATTCACCTGATAAAGAGAGTGATTTGTTAGCCATCAAAGCGCAAAAGGTCACAGCAAGTGTTGCTCGTGGAAATGCTCCTGATGATATCAAGTCCGCAGGGAACGACATTTGCACATTAGGCAAAAAACTTCTTGGTGTTACCGGTTGCGGTAATACAGGAGAAATGATCATGCGTGATACCCTGGCAAAACTAATTACTCCAGATATGGTTGTTTATCAAGAATTAGAAAACGATATTTTCGGGAACTAACTTAAACGATGAGTGGCCACTAAACTTAATAATCTAAACACTAATGCCCGGGAGCCTTTCGGCCCTCCGGGCATCGTTTACATTAGTGGCGGCGCTATACATACGACCTGGAAATGCCCAGCACATCTGCCACCTCTCGCTGCGTATGCTCCTTAGAACCAAAAAGGCCGTATCGCATGCGGATTACGGTCTTTTCGGTATCCTTCAGATTCTGTTCAAACGCTTTATACAACTGCTCTACGTCCTGTTTTAATATGATCTGATCCACAGCATCTTTTCCATCGACCTCCAACACATCCATCAAACTGACCGCCTCCCCGTCCTTATCGGTTCCGATGGGATCATAGATGGAAACTTCTTTCGAAAACTTCTTTCCGGCGCGGAACATCATCAAAACCTCATTTTCCACACATTTTGCAGCGTACGTTGCCAATCTGGAGCCCTTATCTATATTAAATGTATTGACCGCTTTGATGAGTCCGATCGTACCAACCGAAAGCAGGTCTTCCATCTCATATTCTGAATTCTGATATTTCTTGATCACATGTGCGACCAATCGCATGTTTCGATGAATCAGTTCTGCTCTTGCCTCCGGATCACCGTTTCGATACCGCTCCAGATACTCTCTTTCTTCCCGCGCAGACAGTGGTTGTGGGAATGCTTTCAATAAGAAAACCACCTTCGGCATTCATTAATCTATTTTATGCCGTGGTGGTTTTCCAAGTGAAGTATTCTCCGATAATTCTCACTGTAAGTTTTATTTTTCCAGCATGATATTCAGGATTTCTTTATCCGCCTGCAGCATGCCGGGATTTCCGATTCTTGCCATATTTTTGATACACTGCTCCGGAGTCTCGGCACAAATACCGTCTGTGACACGGAGCACCGTATCTTTGGACGCCAGGATCGCATTGGTCAGCGCCGCAGATGACGCCATCGATACCTTTAAAGCACATCCAACTTTACCGCCGTCACAGATCATTCCAGTTACAGTACCTGCCATGTTGCGAATCGCATATCCGATCTGCTCATCGTTTCCTCCAAGAAGCCACGTCATGGCAGCGGATGCCGCTGTAGCTGACGCCATCACACAACTGCACACGGCCGCCAGTTTGCCAATATAAGCATTAATATATCGATTGACCAGATGTCCAAACGCAATGGCTTTTACGGTCATCTCTGTGGTTGCTCCGATAGCATTTGCGGTCTCGCTGATCGGAATGATCACAACCAGCCCCTTGGTTCCTGCGCCGCTGCTGCTCATAGACGGAAGTCTGCATCCGCCCAAACGACCTTCTGCTGCCGACATGACTTTCAACATGATTTTTGACATCAGATCGTTTGCAATCATCGACTTCCCGATTTCATTCTTCATGATCGAAGTGATTCCCACACCGACTTCATTCTCCATTCCATATGCAGATATACGATCATTCATCTCAATACCGTCTAACATAAAGCGCAGTTCGTCTTCACTCGCAGAATCCACCAACTGTCTGATCTCTGCAATTTTCATGGTGATCAGACGATCAATGACATTATTTCCGGATGCCTTTGCAACCGAGTCTTTTTCAAAAACAACCGTATCATTTACCATTGTTTTCACTATATTCGTATGAGAATCTTCAATAACAGAAACACCTACGCCACAATCCGTTTTTACAGCTACTTTTACATAGATGTTTTGCTTGCTTTTATCAATGGTAACCTTTACACAACTGGATGAAAGCAGATGAGATACCTCGTCTAAAACTTCATTTGTGATATCCTCCAAAAGCTGAAGCTTCTTTTCCGGATTTTTCAAGCATGCACCGAGAGCAACAGCTGCATCCAACCCCACAAAATCACATCCCGGTATCGCCACGGACATTCCGTTCTTGTATATGTTCGGATTCAAGATTGCCTCTATCGATTCTACACGTCCACCGACAGCTTTTGCAGCGTCCGCAGCTGCCAAGGCGGCACAGACCGGTTCTGTACATCCCAGTGCAGGAACCACGTCCTGTTTTAACAACTCTAACATTTCCTGTTTTGTAATCATATCCTCATTCCTCATTTCCCGATTGACACCCAGAATTATTTCATACAGGATTATTGTATCACGAATCCAGATAATTTCAAAGAAAAGAAATCCCGGCTGGCATCAGCCAACCGGGAGACTATCAAAGAACATACGATTGTTCTTTTCATCATTTCTTTTTAGTAGTAAATATCCTCAAGGATGAGCATCCAGTAGTGGTCAAGACCTTCACCAGCCATTTCGAAGTCAGCTGCTACCGGCATATTTTCCTTTGTGAATGTATCAAGGAAATCCTTGCTGAGAACGTCCTCTACTGCAAGATCGTTGTCATGCATATATTTTGCAAGCTCAACCTGCATCTTCGGAACGTATACGGAAGACGGCATAGCCCAACCGGATAATCTGCCTGTCATGCCAGCTTCTGTGGATTTCTCTGTGATCATTGCATTGATCTTGTCGTAGTCACCGAGGTCATCCTCTGTGATCTCAAGGTTGAGAACAGTCGGGTAAGCCTGTGTCGGTGTCGGACAGCACTGTTCAGCAACGATGAACTTGTACTCAAATGCAAGGTCAAGGATTACATCATACATCGGACAGTTTGTACCGAAGATGTTTGTGTCCGGACCATACTTTTCGATCTGTCTCGGGATATCTTCCTGAAGGAACTGAAGCATAGCAGCTTTGCCGTTACCTGTCTGCGGGTCCGGAGTTAAGATCTCAACGAATTCCATGCCGAGTTCTTCACATTTTGCTTTCATGTTGTCTCTTCTGATTACTTTACTTTCAGAAGCCATATGTGTCGGGAAGGAATAGTGGATCACTGTCTTAGCACCCATGTCATATGCCTTCTGAGCGATTGTGTAACCACGACGGTTCCAGTCTGTGTTGATGGCAATATCAACATACTCGTTTAAGAGTTCCGGATCGTCATTACATGTAACGATGGACACGATGTCCGGTCTCTTCTCGCGGATTGTCTGGAATGCCGGTACGATACCTTCCATACCGTTGTTGAAAAGGATGTACTTCATTTCCGGATCATCAGCAAGGGAAGTAACAACAGAGATACAGCCCTCTTTGTTTGTTGCGAAATCTTCCGGAAGTGTTTTGTGAACAACAAGATCCGGATATTTCTCTACCATTTCCTGTGCGCCGCGGAACTCATCTTCGCTGACTGTCAGTGTTGGTGTTACGATACCGATCTTATACGGCTCTTCCTCAGCAGCAGCCTCTGTCTCTGCTTCTGTTTCAGCTTCAGTAGCTGCTTCTGTAGCAGCCTCTGTTGCTGCTTCTGTCGCTGCCGGTGTCTCAGCAGCCTCTTCTTTTGCGCCACAGCCGGCAAGTAAGGACATTGCCATTGCCGCAGCAAGAATTGTGCTTAAAATTCTTTTCTTCATACTTTCCTCCGTATAGTATTAATATATTTGTTTTAAGACGAATATCCGAACAAACTCCGAATTGTTCCGATATTCCATCCAAAAACCACAGTTTACTCTTCCGCCCTCTTTTTCTCATTACGGATATTAGCAATGATCGCAATGACGATCACACCGTACGCAAGGAAGGAACGGAAATACTCACCTACCGACGGGTTATTGAACAGATTCTGTCCTGCCATCGGTGATGTGATGAACAATGCATGGAATAAAACCACGCCGATAAAACAGTTGCGCATTTTTGCCTGCTTGATGGAAGCGCCTCCCACCAAAATGGCAGCCGCCGCAAACGTATCCAGACCCTGATATCCGGTATAGACATTGATGGTTCCAAAATCGGCGATAAAGATCATCTGGCTCATTGCCGCAAAGATTGTAGAAACAATGATACAAATGCTTCGGATCCGATTACTCGGAATACCAAGAGTCTCCGCCGTATGGATATCGGTTCCGACTGCTTTCGCCAATACACCCAATCTGGTCCTCTGAATACAAAATAATACCAGACTGAATATAAGGACCAATACAACCGGGAAGAACGAAAAAACTCGTCCATCAAAATGGAATGGCAAAATGCTCTTGAAAACACTGCCGATATTTTTTGCATCCAGCATACTTCTGACGCCGATTCCGCTTTCCAACAGAATATCCGTGTTATTCGGCTTAAAGAACATGCCGTACATAACCATGAAAACAAACTGATAGATCACTGAGCTTAACTGACCGATCATGATCGATACGATCATCTCCTTACCGCGCGCCTTATTGAGAAGCCATGCGACCATGGAGCCAAAAATGATAGCAAGGATCACGCTGACGATTGTTACAAAAAGCAGCGCCGGGATTCCTTCCAGCATAAGATCAATAGAAAATATCACGGCCATCTGTGCAGAAAGCGCACCGACAATGATCGCAAAGTTGATTCCCATGCCGCATGTTACCGGCAAGATCAACGCAAGAGTAAATAAAATATTTCTTACAAAACGGGTGTAAACCTCTCCGGCCAGATAATTATAACTGACTCCCGCCAGCTGAAAGGATATTACAGCCAGCACAAAAATGGAGATCGGCACCATATTATTTTTCACGTGCTTCATGTCTGGAATCCTTTCTTTCAAATATAAATGCGTATAAAATGATTCCGCTTGTGATGATGGTACGAATGATTTCGGCCATCTCCGGAATCAACAGTGCATTCGCCACCGGAATAGACAGCAAGTATGTCACCTGATATAAAAACGTACCTACCAGTGCGTTGGTAACGGTCGCCTTTTTCGGACTGGCACCGCCGATTACAATGGCAGAAACTGCCGGAAAGCTCATCATAAACGGTCCGTCATACAGATGCAGGATTCCGTAACTCTGTGAATATACAATTACACCGATCGCTGCGATCACCGTAGACATAATGATACCGATGGTACGGTAATGATCTACATTGATTCCGGACAATCTTACAAATCGCTCGTTTTCCGCGATTGCCGTAAAGATCATGCCGGTCTTTGTCTTGGAAAACAGCCATAACAGGAAACCGATTCCAAAAAAGAATAACAGTAAACCAGCTGGAATGATCACTTCTCCGATATGGATCTGCCACAGATTGTCAAGAATCTGACCAAAATATTCGTCCAGATTGACTCTCGGTCTGAGTCCTTGGCCGCCGATCGGATAAAGCATCTGACGGTTGGTAACCGGTGCAAATGTATAAAACAGGTTCATGATCGGAATAAAGGAATATCCGGCAAAGGTTGCCACAATTTCCTCGTTCATCTTCAAGCGGTTCAGAATCTGCGCATACAAAAATCCAAAGACTACAGCAACCGCTGATCCTAAAAGGATCGAAAAGAAAAATCCGGTCCAGGATGTCATTCGGGCATCCAGAGCAAAGATCATACCAACCAGACCTGCTGAAAGACCGATCATCATACCAAAGTTTCGTCCGGCACCCACATTGATCATCGGAATTAACGACAATACGATAACACCGTTCATCGCCCATTTGATCAGCGCATCATTGATGATGCCAACCAGACTCATATCAACACCGATGGCAACGACGAGTAAAGCCGCGGTAAACAGGAACATGATAATCTGCGGAGGGTTCAAATATTTAGTTTTCATGAACAGCCCTCCCGTAAAGTGCCAGAGTCAGTTCTTCCAAACTCACATCACCTTCAAATATCTTATATACCTGTCCCTGATACATCACTGCGATCCGGTCACAGGTACGGATCAGCTCCTCCAATTCACCGGAAGCAACAATGACCGTTGTTCCATAGTCCCTGTTCATCTTCTGGATCCAATCAAGAATCAATTCCTTCGAATAGACGTCAATTCCTCGCGTCGGTTCTCCGATCAGTAAAAGATCAGGCTGGAAAGTAAGAGCACGGCTCACACATACCTTTTGCTGGTTACCGCCTGAAAGCTCACGGACATTCTGCTCCGGTCCCTGGCAAACGATGTTCAGTTTTTCGATCATTTCTCTTGTATGCGCCTCGATTGCTTTTTTATCCATAAAAGACAATGGCGGACACTGTTTCCATTTGAGAAACTCCGGATGACGTGATTCCGTTCCAAACGTGATATTTCTCCAAATCGGACTGTCCAAAAACAAACTGGTTGTGGATCGATCTTCAGAAAGATAATATACACCATTTCGAATCAAGGACTTATAATCACCGCGTTTGATCTCTTTTCCATCCAGAATGACCTGATAATCTGCCTTTTTAAGACCAAACAGACCATCCGTAAACTGATCCTGTCCCTGACCGGCAAGACCTGTGATACCGAGGATCTCACCCTTCTTTACTGTCAAACCGGCATCGGTTCCGTTTATATTTTTATAGAAGAAAAAGTCTTTCGTATGGACATTGCGGTCTTTTCGATTTGCCTTCACGATTTCTTTTCCGACCATATCTTCCGCAAATCTTGTTTCACTGAACTCTGTCTTTTCGTAAGTCGAGATCAGCTGACCATCGCGGAGAACAGATACCCGGTCACATACATCCATGATCTCATCCAGACGATGGGAAATAAACAGAACTGCAATTCCAGCCGCTGCAATTTCACGGATGCATTTTAACAGCATTTTCGGTTCCGTAATATTCAGTGAACTGGTCGGTTCATCCAACATCAGCAAGCGAACATTTTGATTGTCCAACTCACGGGCCAGTTCAACGAACTGTTTCTGGTTCAGAGATAATTTATCAATCTTTTGATCCGGATCGAGGCTGGCTCCGATTCTCCCCAACGTTTCTTCCGCATCTTCCCGGTTTTTCTTTCGGTCCAGATAAGCCAGTTCCGGCAAACCTAAGCCATGGTTTGTCACATTTTCACGATTGATCTTGATATTCTCTGTGACAGTCATTCCCTTAAAAAGTGCCAGTTCCTGATGAACCATGGCAATACCATGGGAAACGGACTGCATGTGATTGCCAATATGAACTTCTTTCCCGTCAATAAGATCGGAAGAGCACACAGATACTTTTTCTTCTGATATTTTATCAAAAGCATTTTTGAAAAACTCTTTTGTGGTCTTGGCCTTCTGTCCGCTCCAATAAGAAGAACATTTTTCAAATGTATCCTTCAATGTTGCAGCTTCAGGAATACTTTCCGTAGGAATTTCAAAGTTCGAAAAATCCACGCGCACAGTCTTCTGTGTCGCTGCATCCAGAGAGTTCTGGCAAATTTCGCGGGCCAAAGATTTTAAAGGTGTACCCCTAAAGGTTGCCACGCCAGAATCGTTAATACCTTTGTTCTCTCCATGGTCATTCGACGGAAAATACCAAAATGCCATATTGGTAACCCCCTTTTTATTTCAATCTAAACTTACTTGAATCATCGCTGGAAGATTCAAACTTAGCCTTGGCGATCTTCAGTTCAGATTCAATCGCGGCAAAGATTTTTTTGACATCATCCTTTGTGTACTCATAAGTAGATTTGCTGGAACAGTTGCCAAGTAACCGTATCATATCAATTATCTTGTTGGTTCTTGCCTCTGCAATTCTCACGAATCTATCTTGTTTTGTTTCCATATATATCGCTCCTTTTTTGATTATTTCATTTATATATTACAAATATTTTCTCGTTATGTCAATAGAAATATTTACATTGTGTTATATATTTTGCAAATATTTCTATTATATTTTACAGTATGTATGAAAGTACAGTTGTAAAATATAACTTTTTTAGCGAATCGCCAAGTGAAAAACTCCATTTTATTAAAGACTATAAGCAAATCATAACCACCGGCCGTGCCGGTGGTATGCACAGGCCCCCTTAGGGCCTTTTACCA
>JAFSFU010000028.1 GCA_017435025.1 Lachnospiraceae bacterium
CAGCTTACGATGAGGAAGAGATTGGTGAGGGCGATGTAAGAACTGTTCTTCATTTCCATCCGGCTCTTGCTCCGGTTAAGGTTGCTGTTCTTCCGCTTTCCAAGAAGCTCAACGAGGGTGCTGAGAAGATCTACGCAGAGCTTTGCAAATACTACAACTGTGAATTCGATGACAGAGGAAACATCGGTAAGAGATACAGAAGACAGGATGAGATCGGTACTCCGTTCTGCGTAACTTACGACTTCGAGTCTGAGACAGACGGCGCAGTTACAGTACGTGACAGAGACACAATGGAGCAGGTTCGTATTCCGATCACAGAGCTCAAGAACTACTTTGAAGAGAAAATGGCATTCTAATTTTTAGATGTCCAATAAACAGGGGGCTGCCATGGTGTAATTGAAATGGCAGCTCCTTTTTATCCAAAGAAAAGGAGAGAACGATGATGAAGAAACTGATTGAAACACTTGTTGGTATTCCTTCTGCCTGCGGTCATGAACAGGATGTGATCCGTTATCTGCGCGATTACCTCTGTGATAAGGTTGACTCGTGGGAAATCGATGGTCTTGGCAATCTGATCGTGAAAAAGACAGGTGCACAGCCGGGGCCGGTTCTCATGGTGTCTGCCCACAGTGATGAAGTAGGATTTATTGTAAAGAAGATTGAGGACAGCGGTCTGATCCGGTTTGAAAAACTGGGAGGAAACGATGATCGTATCCTTCCGTGTGAACCGGTACTTGTTTGCACGGAATCTGGTCCGCTTTACGGTGTGATCGGCTTTATTTCCGCACATATGCGCAGATTCGACAACGCAGAAAAAGTTCGCCCGTATACAGAGCTTTACATTGACATCGGTGCAAAAGATAAGGCCGGTGCCGTTGCAATGGGAGTTCAGGTGGGTGACCCGATCGTTTGGGGCTCTCCGTATCGTGAGATTGGTCAGAACCGTGCTGTTGGACATGGTTTCGACGATAAAGTCGGATGTGCGATCCTTGCACGTCTGTTTGAAGAAGTGGATTTCAGCCAGGTAAAAGGAACCGTTTACGGTGTGTTCTCTGTACAGGAAGAGGTGGGGCTTCGCGGTGCACGTGCGGCATCCCACGGCATTCTTCCGGATGTAGCGTTGTCTGTGGATACGACAGCGGCAAGTGATACTCCGGAAGCGATGATGGATAAGACACTCTGCCTTGGCAAAGGTCCGGGAATCAAAGCGATGGACGGCAGCCTTCTTGCAAGCAAGTCCGTTCGCAAGTTCCTTCAGAAAGTGGCAGAAGAGAACAATATTCCGTATCAGGTGGAAATTCTGGTTGGCATTGGTACGGATGCCGGTGAAATGCAGCATGCAGGAAAAGGTGTTCCGACTTGCGGTATTTCCATTCCGTCCCGTTCCGCACATAGTGCCGTGGAACTGATCGACTTGGAAGATGCAGAGAATGCAAAAGAATTATTGAAAGCCTTTGTTCTTTCTATGAAAGATAAGGATGAATTCAAATTTGTAAAATAATTGAGGAGAACTATGGAATTGAAGAAATTTCATAAGATCGTTCTGGCTTCCGCGTCACCGCGGAGGCTGGAACTGCTCCGGCAGATTGGGATTGAGCCGGAAGTAAAAGTAAGTCATGTGGAAGAGAAAGTGACATCCTGTGTACCTGGGGATGTGGTTATGGAACTGGCATCCCAAAAGGCGATGGATGTGGCAAAAGGCGAGAAATCCGGAACGCTGGTCATCGGCTCTGATACGGTGGTTGCTGTGGATGGCCGGATACTCGGAAAACCGAAGGATCATGAGGAGGCCATGGAGATGATCGAACGCATTCAGGGGCGTGCGCACCAGGTTTACACCGGTGTGTGCATGGTTCTTTGCGGAATGTCCGACGCAGAGCGGCGCGTGGTAACTTTTTTCGATGAGACAGATGTGGAAGTATATCCGATGAGCAGAGAAGAGATCATTACTTATGCGATGTCGGAAGAGCCAATGGACAAAGCCGGCGCATATGCAGTTCAAGGATTGTTTGGACGCTATATCAAAGGACTGAAAGGTTCCTACGCAAATGTCATGGGACTTCCGATCAGTATGCTGTACCAGGAGATGAAAAAACTTTATGATTAAATTGATCGTGTCCGATGTGGATGGAACGTTGGCAGAAGACGGAGGTTCCATCAATCCGGAGCTTTTTCACGTAATCTTAAAATTAAAAGAGCAGGGGATTTATTTTGTGGCAGCCAGCGGCAGACACCAGGTTAGCCTGGAACATGCATTTGAGCCGATCAAGGACCGTATCTTCTTCATTTCAGCCAATGGATGTTATGTTGGAACCAGCAAAAGAGAGTTGTTTTTAACAGAGTATAAAAAAGAGCTGGCCAGCGATATGATCTGTGATATGCGTGCCGCAGGCATGGACCTGATGGTGGATGGTGTGGATTGTGTATACACCGATTCAAAGAACGAAGCATTTGTGGATTGGCTGGAAAACGGTTATCATTTTAAAGTAGAGCGAGTAGATGATCTGCTGAGACTGGATGCACCGATACTAAAAGTATCCGGCTGCATTATGAGTGGAATTGCCGAAGAGAAGGCTTTATTTATTCAGAAGAAATATGAAAACGAGCTGAAAGTAACTTTGGCCGGTATACAGTGGCTGGATACGATGGATCCGGCCGTGAATAAGGGAAATGCACTGAAGCTGCTGCAGGAGAGTCTGGAAATACTTCCGGAAGAGACCATGGCTTTTGGGGATCAGCTCAATGATATTGAAATGTTGAAACGTGCTTATTATAGTTTTGCGGTAGCCAATGCCAGACCGGAGGCGAAAGAAGCTTCCAGATTTCTGGCAGATTCCAATGTGAACCAGGGACCGCTAAAGATTATGAAGCTGTTTTTAAAATAGGAAGTCCGAAACGGATATATTTGTGGAGTTAAAATGAAAACTTGGAATCGTATATGCAAAATAGGAGTGGCCGCATATTTGGCAGTGACTCTTTTTTCTGGTTGTGGAATTTCGGAAGTGTTGTCAGCCGGAAACCATGGAGAGCAGGAATATGGAAGGGCCGAGACCATGATGGTTCTTTCAACAGAAAAGGTGCGGTATGAAAATTTATACACAAAACAGATTTGGACTGCTGCAGTAGATAACCGGGGCACAGAGTTCGAGGAAATTCTTCTTTCACAAGTTCATGATTTCCTTCGTGAGTTGAAGTTTATGACGAATATGGCGGAAGAAGCTGAAATTTCATTGACGAGCAGGGAGAAAGAGCTGGTAAAAGAAGCAGCGGCCAGATATTATGAGGAGCTTGGGGAAGACAATGCCGCTGCCTTTGCGTTAGATAAGCAAAAAGCAGAAGAGTTCTATCGGGATTACTGGAAGGCAGAAAAACTTGTAGAGAACCTGACTGGGGGCATGAATCTGGAAGTCAGTGACAGTGAAGCTAAGGTCATTGAGGTGGCGCAGATTGAATTGTCTGACCGTTCAAAAGCGGAAGAAGTTTTAACTCTGGTGCAAAAGGAAAATGCCGATTTTTATTCGATTGCCAATGAGTATTCTGAACATGAAAATATAAAAATACAGATTCATCGTGGTATGATGGGAGATGCCTACGAGACCGCAGCTTACAGTCTGACAAATGGTGAAATAAGTGGAATCGTGGAGGAATCCGGTAAATACTATATTTTGATGTGCCTCAATGACTATGACGTGGAGGCTACGAAAGTCCGTAAAGAGGAAATGGTACGCGATAAGAAAAATGAAGCATTTCACAGCAGCTATCAGATTTACAAAGCAGATAAAATACTAACAGAAGATGAAACGCTGTGGGGAAGTATATCGATAGAACAGGTTCCTGATACAGAAGCAGATTTTTTTGAGATTTTTGAAGAAGTGTGTCTGGAGCAGGGACGGGAATAGACTATACTGTGCATAAACGGGGAGTGTTCCGATTGGATCACTCCCCGTTGTGTTACGGCTATTTTAATGTGAAAGTTCCGTTCACTTCTTTGAAGGTCATGCTGTAAAGCTGAGTCATTGCCTTAACAAGGTATTCGGTATCTTTGGAACCGCCGGTCTCGATGCTGGAATGCATTGCAAGCTGCGGAAGACCAATATCAACGGTATTGAGAGATACATGAGCAATCGAGATGTTGCCCAGTGTACCACCGCCAGCCAGGTCGGAGCGGTTAAAGAAATACTGGAGCGGAACGCCAGCTTTCTTACATACAGCGGCAAACACTGCCTGGCTTGCGCCGTCAGTTGCGTAACGAGTACCATGTTTGATTACGATACCGCCGTTCATCTTCGGACGGTGTGTAGCATCTGCATATTCCGGATGGTTCGGATGCACTGCGTGGGCATTGTCAGCAGATACCATAAAGCTGTTAGCAGCTGCGCTTGCCTTTTCTACGCCGAATGCTCCGCAGATTTTCTCAACTGCTTCCTCTAAGAAAGTACCGTCAGCACCCTGTTTTGTGCTGCTGCCAACTTCTTCGTTGTCGAAGAGAACGAACATCGGAACACTTTCGCTGTCTGTAGCATTCATAAAGCCTTTGTAGCAGCCGAATGCGCACTGCAGGTCATCGAGAGCAGCAGAGGAGATAAATTCATCGTTGGAACCCCACTGGAAACCTTTCTGTCTGATGCAAAGGAACAGATCGTGTCCGAGAATCGCCTCTTCTTTTACACCAGCTGCCTCGGCAACGGATTTCATAAAGTTACCCTTGGACTCGCTTAAACCAAATAACGGGATGGAATCACACTTCGGGTCATATTTGAAGCCGTCGTTTACTTCACGGTTCATATGGATTGCCACGTTCGGGATCATAAGAAGATCTTTGTCTACGTAAACCAGTTTTGTCTCAATTCCGTTTTCTGTTTCAACAAGAAGACGTCCGGATACGGTTAACGGGCGATCCATCCACGGAGTGATCAGACATCCGCCGTATTTTTCTGTGTTGATGCGAACATAGCCATCAGAATTGGTCATTTCAGCATTTACTTTTACATGGAAAGACGGAGAATCACTGTGGCTTGCGGACATCATAAAACCTTTAAAAGAAGCGGTCGGAATACGGAATGCGATCAGCGCAGAGCCATTTCTTGTCACATAGTACTTGCCGCCTTCCTCCAGATTCCACTCATAGCTCTCGGAAAGACGTTTATAACCTGCTTCTTCAAGCATTTTACCAAGGTTTGCAACTGCGTGGAATCGGCTTGGACTCTCGTCTAAAAATTTCAATAATTCGTTGTTTAAATTATTCATATTTACTCCTCCATAAATAACACCTATATGGCTAGTGTGCCAGAATTCTTGCATTTCGTCAAGAATTTTAACGTTCTTTACAGATATCGATCCATTCTTTAAAGGAAGAAAAGTGTTCCAGTTCCGGAATGGTCAGGCGAACAGCGCTGTTGCCGCTTCCGGCTGCCGGGTATACGATATCAAAACGCTTTAAGGATGCGTCCAGATAGACATCAATCCCGTCTTTGATCACAAACGGGCAGACACCGCCCGGTGCATGTCCGACCAGTTCTTCCACCAGATCTCCCGGAATCATTTTTGCTTTTGCATGGAACAATTCTTTGTATTTTTTGTTGTCGATTTTCACATCACCTGCTGTCAGAATCAGGATCGGACGATCCTCGACCAGGAAGGACAGGGTTTTTGCAATACGAGCCGGTTCACATCCAACTGCTTCCGCAGCCAGTTCCACGGTGGCACTGGAATGCTCGAGCCAAAGAACTTTATCTCCGGCGCCCTGCTCTTCGAAAAACTGTTTTACTTTATCGAAAGACATATTCAAGAACCTCATTTTTTAAGATTCGGAGAAATCCCCCGTAAGAACAGTATAAACTTCAAAAGAAGAAGAGTCAACAAATCCAATTGCGAAATATGTGACTACGCGTTACAATATAGATGGAGAGCGAAAGGAGATAACATGATTGCGTTAAAAATTGAGGAACAAAAGATATTTACATCCGGCCTGTTTATTGGAGAAATCTTTGATGGTTTTCTGGTACGTGAAGCAGGGGTTGTAACGTTCAACAGCTTTACGATTGATGGACGTGTGCGGCACGGATATTATTCTGATGAGGAACTGGAGGAGAATCAGATTGAGGAGTTTTCTTCCTGGAAGGTTTTGAAACCGTTCTGTTTTTCTCTGATCAAGGGAAAGCGTTTGCCGGAAAGTTTTCGAATCGTGTTTATGCTCTCACCGGATGCAAAAGAGCGGTTTGTGGAAAAACATGTACCGGGGCTGCTGTCGGATCAGGTTGGCGGTCTGTATTTGAATGTACATTATGAAAATAACGAGATGACGGTGATCACAGGAACCTCCATGAATATGTTTACGCTTGATAAGACCCTCGAAAACGAGTGGGATGAGAGTGTGAGAGTATTCTTCCAGAGACATGGAATCGCAGTCAGTTCTTTATAAATTTTATAAAAATTTTATTAGCACTCTCTTTTTGAGAGTGCTAATTTTTGTTGACTTTTCCTGATTGTGGTATTACAATATGTTATGTTGCAGGTGAGGGATCTGCAATGGGTATGAAAAGAAACCGCAGATTGCGGGGAAACATAAATAGAGGCGGGCTTGATGCCTGTGTGACAGAAAAGAAGGAGCGATTACATTATGGCTAAGACAGGAAGTCTTTCAATCAACAGCGAGAATATTTTCCCGATCATTAAAAAGTGGTTATACTCTGACCATGATATTTTTTACCGTGAACTGGTGAGCAACGGATGCGATGCGATCACAAAGTTAAAGAAGCTGGCTCTGATGGGCGAGTATGAAGAACCGGAGAATTCGGAATACAAAGTATGCGTGACTGTAAATCCGACCGATAAGACGATTAAGATCACAGACAACGGTCTTGGTATGACAGAGGATGAAGTGGAGCAGTATATCAACCAGATTGCTTTCTCCGGTGCCATGGATTTCATGAACAAATATAAGGATAAGGCTAATGAAGACCAGATCATCGGTCATTTCGGCCTTGGTTTCTATTCTGCATTTATGGTGGCTGATAAGGTGACAATTGATACATTATCTTATCAGAATGGAGCGAAGGCTGTACATTGGGAGTCTGAGGGCGGCACTGAGTTTGAGATGGCAGACGGTGACAAGGAGACCATCGGTACAACGATCACATTATACTTGAACGATGACAGCACAGAGTTCTCCAACGAATTCCGTGCCCGCGAAGTTCTGGACAAATACTGTGCATTTATGCCGGTGGAGATTTATCTGAACGATGAAACCGCAGCTCCGATGTATGAGACGATTGAGAAAGACGAATTGACAGAGAAGGATAAAATTGTTGAGACAATCGTAGAAGAGGCCAAAACAGAAGAGAAAGAAAACGAAGACGGTACAAAGGAAATCGTAGAGATTTCTCCGGCGACAGAAAAGTATAAGATTGAAAAGCGTCCGGTTCCGGTCAACGATACAAAGCCGCTCTGGAACAAGCATCCGAACGAGTGTACCGAGGAAGAGTACAAAGAATTTTACAGAAAAGTATTCATGGATTTCAAAGAACCGCTGTTCTGGATCCATCTGAATATGGACTATCCGTTCAACTTAAAGGGTATCCTTTACTTCCCGAAGATCAATATGGAATATGAGAGCATCGAGGGCAAGATCAAACTCTTTAATAATCAGGTATTTATTGCAGATAATATCAAGGAAGTTATTCCGGAATTCCTGATGTTATTAAAGGGTACGATCGATTGTCCGGATCTTCCGCTCAACGTGTCCAGAAGTGCACTTCAGAATGACGGTTTCGTCAAGAAGATTTCTGATTATATTACAAAGAAGGTTGCGGATAAGTTATCCGGTATGTGCAAAACAGACCGTGAGAACTATGAAAAATATTGGGATGATATCAATCCGTTCATTAAATTCGGCTGCTTAAAAGATGAGAAGTTTGCGGACAAGATGAATGATTATATTGTCTTCAAGAATCTGGATGGCAAGTATCTGACATTAAAAGACTGTCTGGAAGCAAATAAAGAAAAGAAGCATGAGAATCAGGTATTCTATGTGACAGATGAGAAAGAGCAGAGCCAGTACATCAATATGTTTAAAGAAGCACAGCTGGATGCAGTGATTCTTCCGAATGCGATCGATTCTCCGTTTATCAGCCATCTGGAGCAGAAAAATGAAGGTGTCAAATTCCTTCGCATTGATGCAGACGTGAGCGAGATCTTCAAGGTAGAGGAAGGCGAACCGGATGAAGTTGCAAAAGAACAGGAAAAGAAGAATGCAGAGTCTCTGACAGAGATCTTCCGTAAGGCTCTTGGCAATGAGAATCTGGACGTAAAGGTAGAGAAACTGAAAAACGCAGGTCTTGCATCTATGATCACCGTATCGGAAGAAAGCAGAAGAATGCAGGATATGATGAAGATGTATGCGATGTATGGCGGCGGACTGGATATGTTCCCGGTACAGGAAACACTGGTTCTCAACGCCAACAATGATCTCGTAAAATATGTACTGACCCACGGAGATGGTGTCAATACAAATAAATTCTGCGAACAGCTCTATGACCTTGCAAAACTGGCACACGGAAGCCTCTCACCGGAACGCATGACGAACTTCATCGCAAGAAGCGGTGAGATTATGATGATGCTCACTGAAGAATAAACCTAAAGGAATTGATATGAACCTGAGCAAACGTAACGTTTTAAAGACATTTACAATTTTATGCCTTGCAGCCAGCGTGCTGATGGGATATCAGTATCTGGGAGCAGAACTTTACACTCGGGCAGAGATATGGATTACGGACCAGGAGGCTGGCGCAATGCGCTGGCTTTCCTGGCTTTTCCATTCTCCCTGGACGGATATGCTTGTGCAGTATGTGTTTGTCCTGGGAGTTGGCCATGTTCTTGCCTGGCTTGTGATGTGCTGGCTGCCGAAAGATGATCGCAAGCAGACGGGGCTGACCGGATTTGATTTCGTTATCTGCTCGATTGCATCGCTCGGTGCCGGATACTTGTTAAATATTGTAGGTACGTGCATCAACTATGGACTTTCCATGGTTACCGGAAAATCCTTTTTGGAGATGAATCCGGTGATGGATATGATGTTTGAACTTAGTCCATCGATGATCTTGTATTCCTGCCTATTGGGTCCGTTTATGGAAGAATGGATGTTCCGTGGAATTATCTTAAAGCGGGCACGCTTGTTCGGTGATTGGACAGCGGTGGTGTTTACTGCAGTTATGTTTGGATTGATGCATGGAAATATATCTCAGTTTCTGTATGCGACAGCAATTGGCCTGATACTCGGATATGTAGCAGTAAAAACCAATGGAATCCGTTATACGGTGCTGATTCACATCTTAGTGAATTCTTATAACACATTAACAGTAGCTATCGAGGCATGGATCTATACGATCGATCCGATGATTCTTCCGATGGTGTACAGTATGGTTCTTCTGGGAATCATGTTTCTATTGATAGTCGGTGCTGTTGTGGTTATAATAAAATATGGACCACATTGGTATCGGCAGATGACGGAACGGAATGGCCCGTGGTCAGAGAACCGGAAATATGTGTATAAAAATCCGGGATTTTTTATCTATCTGGCGATTTGTCTGATAGAGTTTATAAGTTACCTGATGTAGCAGGAGGGGTAGTATGAATTATAAGATTATCGGTGACAGTTGTCTGGATCTCACAGAAGAGTTAAAAAAGGATTCGCATTTTCAGATGATTCCGCTTACTTTGATTGTCGGTGAACAGACATTTATCGATGATGAGACATTTAATCAGAAGGAATTTATTAAGATCGTAGCAGAGAGTCCGATTGGACCCAAGACCGCATGTCCGTCCCCGGAAATGTTTAAAGAAGCATATTGCTGCGATGCAGAGAATATCTTTGTCGTCACGCTTTCCGGACCACTGAGCGGAAGTTATAACAGTGCAGTTCTCGCAAAAGCTCTTTATGAAGAGGAGTATGGACATAAAAATATCTGCATCATCAATTCCGAATCCGCGTCCAGTGGTGAATTGAACATTGCACTTCACATCCGTGATCTCTGTGAACAGGGACTCCCTTTTGAGGAGATTGAAAAGGAAGCCAATGCATACCGAGATCGAATGAACACCTATTTTGTATTAGAGTCTCTGGACACCTTGCGGAAAAACGGCAGATTGACCGGTCTGTCTGCATTCTTTGCGACTACACTGAATATTAAGCCGGTTATGGGTGCAGAAAAGGGTCAGATCATCAAATTGGATCAGGCACGCGGCATCAATAAAGCACTTCAGAAAATGGCAGAATATGTGATCAAGGAAGGCGGAAATACGGATGAAAAGCGCCTTGTGATCTCTCACGTGAATGCGCCGGAACGTGCCCAGTATGTAAAAGAGATTCTCTGTTCCAAGGCGAAATTCAGAGAAGTGGTGGTGACAGATACGGCCGGAGTATCGACAGTATATGCGAACGATGGCGGTATTATTGTGGCACTGTA
>JAFSFU010000245.1 GCA_017435025.1 Lachnospiraceae bacterium
ATATTATTTCCTCCTATAGAGTAGTTTGATTATGATAAGGTAAATATAAAAAAATCATTTTAAAATTACAATCATAGGTAAGTATTGCAAGGCTTTTGTAACTTTAGTACGATAAAAAAGTAATTGACAAAAATTCAAAATAGGTGTATTATCCAGCGTGTAAAGGCAAGGGCGTCTTTTACGGTACAGATAACTGTACTGTGAACGGCACCCTTGCCTTTTCTTATGCATAAAACGGAATCCTTCGGAAGGGAATCGTATGGTGATTTGGCAAGACAGTTGAAAGGAGTACGAGGATTATGAAAAATGTAACAGATTATTTCGGATGCAAAGTTTTTGATGACAGAGTAATGAAAGCAAATTTGTCCGCAAAGGTTTATCAGTCTTTGAGAAAAACCATTGACGAAGGCGTAAAACTTGACATTGGTGTTGCAAATGCTGTGGCAGCAGCAATGAAAGACTGGGCTGTTGCGAACGGCGCAACACACTATACACATTGGTTTCAGCCACTTACCGGTGTTACCGCAGAGAAACATGACAGTTTCATTTCACCTTCCCCTGATGGTGGCGTGATTATGGAATTCTCCGGAAAAGAATTAATTAAAGGTGAGCCGGATGCATCCTCTTTTCCGTCCGGAGGACTCCGCGCCACATTTGAAGCAAGAGGATATACTGCATGGGATCCAACTTCATATGCATTCATGAAAGGGAAAACATTATGCATTCCGACAGCTTTTTGTTCTTATAGCGGAGAAGCACTTGATAAAAAAACACCGCTTCTTCGTTCTATGGAAGCCTTGAACAAGCAGGCAGTGCGTATCCTCCATTTATTTGGAAATGATGATGTGAAATGTGTCCGCACTTGTGTAGGTCCGGAACAGGAATACTTCCTCGTACCAAAAGAAATGTACGAACAGAGAAGAGATCTCAGATTTACAGGACGCACACTTTTTGGTGCAAAGCCGCCGAAAGGGCAGGAAATGGATGATCATTATCTTGGTGCGATTAAACCGAGAGTTGCTGCATATATGGAAGAATTGAATGACGAGTTGTGGAAATTAGGCATTTATGCAAAAACGGAGCACAATGAAGTGGCTCCTGCACAGCATGAACTTGCGGTTATCTATACAACAACCAATATTGCGACCGACCACAATCAGCTGATTATGGAAATGATGCAGAAAGTGGCAGAAAAGCATGGTCTTGTATGTCTGCTTCATGAAAAACCATTTGCCGGAGTCAATGGAAGCGGCAAACACAATAACTGGTCATTGGCAACCGATAAAGGAGTGAATTTATTGTCTCCGGGAGAAACTCCATATGAAAATGCACAATTTTTATTGTTTTTGTGTGCAGTGATCAAGGCTGTGGATGATTATCAGGACTTGCTCCGTATTTCTGTTGCGACAGCAGGAAATGACCACAGGCTCGGGGCGAATGAAGCGCCTCCGGCAGTGGTATCCATGTTTATCGGAGACGAGCTGAATGGGGTACTGGAAGCAATTGAAACAGATACTCCGTATGCAAAGACAGAAAAGATGCAGATGAAGCTTGGTGTAGACGTGCTTCCGAAATTTAATCGTGATACCACAGATCGTAACCGTACATCACCTTTTGCATTTACCGGAAATAAATTTGAGTTCCGAATGCTTGGTTCCTCTAACAGCATTGCATGTGCCAATATTATGCTGAACAGTGCTGTGGCAGAAAGTTTAAAAGTCTATGCGGACAGACTGGAAAAATCGGAAAACTTTGAGGAGGATTTACGCGAGGTGATTCAAAAGACCATCAAAGATCATAAGCATATCATTTTCAATGGAAATGGTTATGATGATGCATGGCTGAAGGAGGCAACCGAAAAGAGAGGACTTTTGAATTATAGCACAACGCCTGACTGTGTTCCGCACCTTCTGGATAAAAAGAATGTACAGATGCTGACGTCTCATAAGGTATTTTCTGAGGCAGAATTGAAATCCCGATGTGAGATTATGCTGGAAAACTACTGTAAAACCGTTTTGATCGAGGCAAATACGATGATTGATATGGCAAGGACAGAGATTGCTCCGGCAGTAAGTGCTTATACGTTTGACCTTGCAAACACAGCTGCAGCGAAGAAACACGTGGATATGTCTGTTTCCTGCAATTATGAAGCTGATCTGTTAAAGAAGCTGGCAAGACTGGAAGACCAGATTGCAGTAAAAACAGATGAATTAGAAGACGCGGTTATGAAACTGCAGGAGGAAGAATGTGTTGAAACGGAGGCATTTATGATCCGGGATCTGCTCCTGGATAAAATGGGTGAACTCAGGATTGCATGTGACGAGGCCGAAACACTGACAGCAAAGAAATACTGGCCATTCCCGACCTATGGCAGTTTGCTGTTTGGAATTAAGTAGAGAAAGAATGACTTGATCTGGAGGGCAAATGAAATGAAAAAAGGTGAACAATTATATGAAGGAAAAGCAAAAAAAGTATTCTTAACAGATGTCCCGGATATTTTGATCGTTTCTTATAAGGATGATGCAACGGCGTTTAATGGCTTGAAAAAGGGAACGATTGTGGGAAAGGGCGTGATCAATAACCGCATGACCAATTTATTATTTCAGAAGATCGAAGCAGAAGGTGTGCCGACCCATTTTGTTCAGGAGATAAATGACAGAGAAACCGCAGTACGAAAAGTCGAGATTGTTCCGTTGGAAGTAATTGTGCGAAATGTGGCGGCCGGCAGTTTTTCAAAAAGACTGGGTGTGGAAGAGGGAACAGTACTTGCGGAACCGACGATTGAGTTTTCCTACAAAAATGATGAGTTAGGAGATCCTTTGATCAATTCCCATTTTGCAAAGGCATTGAAGCTTGCAACGTCAAGTGAGATTAAAACGATAGAGGACTATGCATTTAAGATTAACGAAATCCTGAAAAGGGAATATTTAAATGCAGGGCTTCGTCTGATTGATTTTAAGATAGAATTTGGTCGCTTTCATGGCAAAATCATTCTTGCGGATGAGATTTCTCCGGATACCTGCCGTTTATGGGATGTGGAAAGTGGAGAAAAGATGGATAAAGACCGTTTCCGCAGAGACTTGGGAAATGTGGAAGAAGCCTATATCCAGGTGGCAAAACGATTAGGATTAGAAATGGAGTAAGTAAAACATGAGAACAGATATTTATCAATCACCTCTGTGTGAGCGTTATGCAAGTAAAGAAATGCAGAGTATATTTTCCAACGACAGAAAGTTTTCCACATGGAGAAAGCTATGGATCGCATTGGCAGAAAGTGAACAGGAACTGGGACTTCCGATTTCTGATGAGCAGATTGAAGAAATGAAAGCCCAGATTGACAATATTGATTATGAAAAAGCGAGACAGTACGAAAGTGAGCTTCGCCATGATGTGATGGCACATGTGCATACGTTTGGCGATGCCTGTCCGAAGGCGGCAGGAATCATTCATTTGGGAGCAACTTCCTGTTATGTGGGGGATAATACGGATATTATCCTTATGCAAAGTGCGCTCTTACAGATTAGAAATCTTTTGTTAAATGCAGTGGAAGCACTCAGTGAATTTGCCATGGAGTACAAGGATATTCCAACACTCGCATACACTCATTTTCAGGCAGCACAGCCAACGACTGTCGGTAAAAGAGCCTGCCTTTGGATGAACGACCTGCTGTTTGACATCGAACAGCTTGATTTTCAACTGAATAACTTAAAACTCCTTGGCTGTAAAGGAACTACCGGGACAGGTGCCAGTTTTTTGGAACTGTTTGACGGCGATGAGACAAAGGTGGAACAGCTGGAGCAAAAAATTGCAGAAAAAATCGGCTTTTCAAAGTGTCAGAGTGTCAGTGGACAGACCTATACTCGAAAAGCTGATTTTGCGGTTTTGCAGGTATTATCCGGAATCGCACAGAGCGCATCCAAGTTTTCCAGTGATATTCGATTGCTTAGTCACCTAAAAGAAGTGGATGAACCATTTGAAGAAAAGCAGATTGGATCTTCTGCCATGGCATATAAGAGAAATCCGATGAGAAGCGAACGCATTGCATCATTGGCACGATTTGTGATCTGTGATCTGCAGAATACGGCAATCACAGCTTCTGCCCAGTGGTTTGAACGAACGCTGGATGATTCGGCAAATAAAAGACTGGCGGTTCCGGAAGCATTTTTGGCAGCCGATGCCATCCTGAATCTTTACATCAATGTGATCAGAGGATTGAAGGTTTATCCGGCAGTGATCAAAAATCATCTGGATGCAGAACTGCCATTTATGGCTACGGAAAACATTCTGATGTACTGTGTCAAGACAAAAGGCGGAGACAGACAAGAACTTCATGAGGCAATCCGTAAACATTCGATCATGGCAGCAGAGCAGGTGAAACTATATGGAAATGAGAATGATCTGATTGAACGTATCAGAAAAGATGATACTTTTGGTTTGACTGCCATGGAACTGGAAATCCTGCTGGATCCGGTGAAGTTTACGGGAATGGCGAAACATCAGTGTGAGAAATTTGTAAATGAAACAGTCAAACCGTTTCTTGAGAAAGAACAGAGAGTAGCGATTGAAGCACAGGTGAATGTCTGATAGGAGGTTGGAAAACATGCTTACATCAATTGTTGGAACCAACTGGGGAGACGAAGGAAAAGGCCGTATGGTAGACCTTCTCAGTGAAAACTATGATATTGTAGTCCGCTATCAGGGGGGAAATAATGCAGGGCATACGGTGATCAATGAGAAAGGAACGTTTGTCATGAACCTGATGCCATCCGGAATCTGCCGTGAAGATACGGTGAATATTCTGGGGCCGGGGATAGTGATCGATCTGGAACATTTATATGGTGAAGTACAGAAGCTGGAAGAAAAAGGTGTGGAGGTAACACCGAAGCATTTGAAGATTAGTGACAGAGCAACCATCTGTATGCCGTATCACAAGTTAATGGATTGCTTAGAGGAAGACCGGCTTCAGGATAAAAAATTTGGTTCTACAAGAAGAGGTATTTCTCCTGTTTATGCAGATAAATATATGAAAAAAGCATTGCGTATGGGTGATCTGCTTCATCTGGAAACGTTAAAGGAACGTCTTGATGGGATTGTAGAATGGAAAAATCTGACCGTAGCACATGGATATGGTCATGTTCCGGTGATGACAGAAGACATGTATCAGTGGCTGAAAAACTATGGAGAGTTCTTTGGTCCTTTTATCTGCAATACAACGGAATATCTTGAAAAAGCCATAACAGAAGGAAAATCCATTCTGTTTGAAGCGCAGCTTGGAGCGCTCCGCGACATAGACTTTGGTATTTATCCTTACACTTCTGCTTCCACAACCCTGGCATCCTATGCACCGATTGGAGCAGGGGTTCCATTTGCAAAGCTGGATGACAGCATTGGTATTATGAAGGCGTATTCAAGCTGTGTCGGGGAAGGACCGTTTACCTGTGAACTGTTTGGTGAGGAAGCAGAGAGACTTCGTGAAGCAGGTGGAGAGTACGGAGCTGCAACCGGAAGACCAAGAAGAGTCGGAGGATTTGATGTGGTCGCTTCCAGGTACGGAACAAAAATGCAGGGCTGTTCTTATGTAACTCTGACAAAACTGGATGTGCTCTCTTATATGGAAAATATTCCTGTATGCGCAGCTTATGAAATCGACGGAAAACGAGTAGACGTTTTTCCATCCGGTATTGAGGAATTGAATGCGGCAAAACCGATTTATGAATATCTGCCGGGATTTCAGTGTGATATCAGTGGATGCAGAACCGCAGAAGAGCTTCCGAAAGAGGCTTTGGAATATATCCGCTATATTGAAAAGGCAATCGAGTGCCCGATTAAGTATGTTTCTGTAGGGGCAGAGCGTGACGCCTATATTACCATGTTTTAGGGGAAAATGAAAGAAAGGAACGTTTATGACGAAGTATATATTTGTGACTGGAGGTGTGGTATCCGGTCTTGGAAAAGGAATCACAGCGGCTTCTCTTGGCCGGCTTTTAAAAGCGAGAGGACTGAAAGTGGCAGCACAAAAGCTGGATCCCTATATTAATGTTGACCCCGGAACGATGAGTCCGTATCAGCATGGAGAAGTATATGTGACGGAAGACGGAGCAGAAACGGATCTGGATCTGGGACATTATGAGAGATTTATCGATGAAGATCTGAATCAATACTCCAATCTGACCACAGGAAAGGTTTACTGGAATGTATTAAATAAAGAACGAAGAGGAGAATATCTTGGTTCCACGGTTCAGGTGATCCCCCATATCACAAATGAGATCAAGGAATTTGTGTACCGTGTAGGCAAAAAGACGGATGCGGATGTGGTGATCACAGAGATCGGAGGAACCATTGGAGATATTGAATCTCAGCCATTTTTGGAAGCGGTTCGTCAGATTTCATTGGAGGTTGGAGGAGAAAACAGTTTATTTATCCATGTGACGCTGGTTCCTTATCTGAGTGGTTCCGAAGAACATAAATCAAAGCCAACCCAGCATTCCGTCAAAGAACTTCGGGGAATGGGCATCAATCCCAATATTATTGTTTTGCGTTCTGATAAACCACTGGAGGAGTCTATTTTCCAGAAAATTTCGCTGTTTTGCAACGTGAAACCGGATTGCGTGATTGAAAACCGGACATTATCGAATCTATATGAAGCACCGTTAATGCTGGAAAAGTCCGGATTTTCAGATGTGGTGTGCAGGGAGCTTCATATGGATGCGCCAAAACCTGATCTGTCGGATTGGGAACAAATGGTGGAACGTATCCGAAACCGCACCGTAGAAGTACAGATCGGTCTGGTTGGAAAGTATGTAAAGCTTCACGATGCATATCTGTCAGTGGCAGAGGCAATGAACCACGCAGGGTATGAACGGAATGCATTTGTGAAAATCCATTGGATCGATTCAGAAATGATTACAAAGGAAAGTGTAAAGGATATTTTAGAAGGTCTGGACGGAATCATTGTTCCGGGAGGTTTTGGCAATCGCGGCATTGAAGGAATGATCTTAGCGGCAAAATATGCCCGTGAAAATCAGGTTCCGTATTTGGGAATCTGTCTTGGCATGCAGATTGCTGTGATTGAATTTGCAAGGAATGTGCTGGGAATGAAAAACGCTCATTCCGGTGAGTTTGATGAACAGTGTGAGCACAAAGTGATTGATTTCATGCCGGGGCAGAGCGATGAGATTGATAAAGGCGGTACGCTTCGTCTGGGAAGTTATCCGTGCAGGATTAAAGCCGGAACCAAAATGGAACAATGCTACGGTGCGAACCTGATTTATGAACGTCATCGCCACCGTTATGAATTCCATAATAAATATCGGGAGATGATGACGGATGCAGGCCTTGTGATCAGCGGAACCTCACCGGATGACAGACTGGTGGAAACGATAGAGATAAAAGGACATCCATTTTATATAGGTGTACAGTTTCATCCGGAATTTAAGAGCCGACCAAATCAGTCACATCCGCTGTTTAAAGGGTTTATTTCGGCTGCGTTAGAGGAGTCGAAAGGACAAGAGGAGTAGAATAATACGCGGGAGGAAACGAGGATGGCTATTCATGAGGAATGCGGCGTATTTGGCATGATGAGTACAAAAAAAGAAAATGCTGCAGGGATTGTCTATTATGGATTGTATGCTCTGCAGCATAGAGGACAGGAAAGCTGTGGGATTGTTGTGAATGATGATGGTGTATTTTCTTCTTATAAAGATTTAGGGCTTTTGAGCGAAGTATTTTCGAAAGAAACCTTATCCAATTTACCGGAAGGAAGTATGGCGGTTGGGCATGTGAGATATGGAACAACCGGTGGGGCAACGCGAGATAATTGTCAGCCTATTGAAGTGAACCACCAGAAGGGGAAGATGGCACTGGCGCATAACGGGAATTTAACGAATGCGTTGGAACTTCGGAACAAGTTGGAGTTGTCAGGGGCTATTTTTCATACCACCAGTGACACGGAAACCATTGCTTATGTGATTACAAGAGAAAGACTGATGACACCAAGTATCGAAGAAGCAGTGAGCAATACCATGAATTTACTGGAGGGAGCCTATTCACTGGTTTTGATGTCATCCACAAAGATGATTGCTGCGCGTGATCCCTATGGATTCCGGCCGTTATGTTATGGGCAGATGCAGGATGGAGCTTATGTAGTGGCATCAGAAAGCTGCGCACTATCAGCAGTAGGAGCAGAGTTTATCAGAGATTTGTTTCCGGGTGAGATTCTGGTGTTTAGTCAAAGTGGAGTGGAATCAAGGAAAGAACACTGTGGGAAACAGAAGAAGAAAACCTGTATTTTTGAATACATCTATTTTGCAAGACCAGATTCTGTGATAGATGGTGTGTCCGTCCACGAATCACGAATGAGAGCAGGCGAGCTGCTGGCAGAAAAAGATCCGGTGGATGCAGACATTGTGATCGGAGTTCCGGACAGTGGATTGGATGCGGCGCTTGGATATGCAAAGAAATCAGGTATTTCTTATGGGATTGGTCTGATTAAAAATAAATACATTGGAAGAACCTTTATTTCTCCGGGGCAGGATGAACGTTTGGATAAAGTCAGAATTAAGCTTTCCCCTGTAAAGAATGTGATCAATGGAAGACGAGTTGTACTCATTGACGATTCCATTGTAAGGGGTACAACCAGCAAGCGTATCGTGAAGCTTTTGAAAGATGCGGGAGCGAAAGAAATCCATATGAGAATATCAGCTCCCCCGTTTTTACACCCATGTTATTATGGAACAGACATTGATTCCGAAGAGAATCTGATTGCCTGTCATCATAGTATAGAAGAAATTGCAGACATCATTGGAGTGGATTCTCTGGGATATCTGGATGTGGATAAGCTAAGCAAACTGACTGGCGGTGAAGATTACTGTGCGGCCTGTTTTCATGGAGAATATCCGACCAAAATTTCAAAAGATCTCCGAAAAGATCGGTTTGAGAGGAAATTATCCAGGCGGGTTTAGATAGCGAGGTGACATATATAATGAAAAATTTTGACAGAAAACTGATCCTTATTGATGGCAGTGAGTATTATGGATATGGTTTTGGTTCTTGTAAGGAGAAAATCACGGAAATCGTATTTAATACTTCACCGGTGGGGTATCAGGAAATTATTTCGGATCCATCTTATACTTACCAGACTGTGGTGATGGCATATCCGCTGATTGGTAATTACGGGATTGCAGAAGACGATTTTGAAACAGAAACGCTTACGATTGGCGGATTGGTTGTCAGGGATTATAATGATCAGCCATCGAACTTTCGCAGTCAGTGTACATTGTCAGAAATCATGGAGAAATATCAGATTCCCGGAATTTTCGGTATTGATACCAGAAAACTGATACGTTCCATTCGTGATCTGGGAAGCAGGAAGGTATTGATGACAGATGCCGGGACTCCTCTGGAGGAGGGAATTCAGAAACTGAAAGACTATGAAATTCCGAAGGATGCAGTATCTCTTGTCAGCCGAAAAAACGTGGAGCATTATTTGGCAAAAAATGGTGCATACCATGTGGCGGCCATCGATTGCGGAATGAAGCAGAACATCGTGAGAAATTTGAATAAGCGAGGCTGCAATGTGACTGTATTTCCCTGGGATACTTCTATGGAAGAAATAGAAAAAATAAAACCGGAGGGCATCTTTATATCCAATGGACCGGGAGACCCGACGGATGTGCAGCCGGTGATTGAACTGGTAAAGAAATTGAGAGGAAAATACCCGATCTTTGGCATCTGCCTTGGTCATCAGATTATTTCCCTTGCATATGGGGCAAAAACCTATAAGTTAAAATTTGGTCACAGGGGCGGAAATCATCCGGTAAAAAATCTTCTGACAGGGAAAATTGAGATGACTTCCCAGAAC
>JAFSFU010000246.1 GCA_017435025.1 Lachnospiraceae bacterium
ACAATCGCAACGGTCTTTTTGAAAGAAATCTTGTTCAACTTATACACGGATGATCACCTCCTGAATGATATCAAGGACAAAGTCTTTCAGCTGAGTAAACAGCAGATACAACATAAATACTGCCAGCACCAGCAGGAACATGGTCACTGCCGTCACCAGAATATTCTTAATCGTACCCTTGAAGGAGAAGAAGTGAATCTCCTGAATCATCAGGTATACCAAGATTGCAGACCAGGCAACCAGCACCAGAACACCGAAGGTATATACGAACGCCTCGTTCTGGGTCAGTACGTTGGTCAGAATCTGAAGAGGAAGCATAAACAACAGATAAGGGGAGATCGCGTAGATCGTTCCACAGTATACATGCTTGAACTTACCTTCACCTTCAGTGATCGTGCTGACCAGATAGTTGCAGACAACAAAGAGCAGCAAAGGAAGGAGAACAGATCCTACCAGTGTCACTACGTTGACATATGCAACATTGGTCTGGTTGAAGATGTAGCTGGTCACATACAGATTCGTGATCTGAAGTACTCCCAGCCAGATATAGAGCAACGTCGCGCTGAGCCAACCCACTCTGTTCTGATATCTGATCTCATAATATGCGTCGAACGGCTTCTTTAAGATCATCTTCATGATCATGAACTCATCGACGATCTTAATCGAAGTAATGGATTCTTTCACCTTCTTTACGTTCGTGGAGATTACTTTCTTCTTGTCCAGCTTCTTCACGATCGCAGAAACCAACCAGATTACCGCAAGAACAACGATCACGGTTCCCAGATTATTCTCTATCCAGTCATTTCTGGAGTACCAGAACGCCTGTGAGTATCCGGTAACATTCTCCGCCATCTTGTAGTAATCCATCGCCTCCTGATAATCCTGACGCTTAAAGGCAGCCTTTCCAAGTGCCTCGTAGGAGAACAGGAATGCGGTGTTCATCTTGTTGATATACTCCCAAGTCTTCTCAGACTCCTCATATCGTCCGTCTAAGTAAAGGTATTTACCATGATGTACTGCCGCAGCAAAATCGGTGATCTCGTAAACCTGAATGATGCCTTTGTTTTTATCCAAAGCAATCAAGTCTCCGTTATCCAGCACATCAATCGCAGCAGGGGTGGTCAAAAGACCTACTCTCTGTGTCTCGGTGTCCTTTCCTCCGAATGCGAATACCAGGTTACCGTAGTTATCGTACTCGTAGAAGGTTCCGTCTGCGTCGATCGCATAAACATTCATGTCCTTGTCAACCGCAACATCCACAAAGGTGGTACTGTTGACTCCGGTGCTAAACAGATCAGTTCCGGAGATGGATAGTTTTCTGATCGTCTGTCCCTGACTGGCTGCATTCGCACCCTGTGTTACCGTGTAGATCAGACCCATGCTGTCAACCGCAATATTTGCAGGGCTACTGGGAGTGTTCTTAAAGAGCTTATCAATCTGCTCCTGAGTAAAGAACATCTTCTGCAGGATCATCATGAATGATGTATTGGTGCGGTTAGCACCGAAATATCCCAGGAAGTTTCCTTCCTCACTGATCTGCATCAGACCGGAGTAGGAACCCTCAGATACCACGTAGATATTTCCACGCATGTCCACACCGACCTTTATCGGCGCAAATTTTGTTTTTTCGCCCAAGGTTTTCTCTGTGGGCTTATCAATACGTCTAAACAGTGTTCCGTCGTGATTGAACAGCAGGACACATGCATTGTCGTAATCTGCAACATAGATGTAGTCATCGTTTACCGCAATTCCGGTAGGGCTTTTCATCTCGTCACTGGTGATTACCCGGGTGACCTCATTGTTTTCCAAAACAACGATCCGTCCGTTTCCTGTATCGGCAACATAGATCTTGTTCTGATAAACGAAGAAATCCTGAGGAGCGTTCAGATCCGCACGGATCGTGGTTCCCGGCTCATAAGCAGTCTGTGTATGTACTACGTAGCCGTCCGGTCCCTGTGTCCATGTGTAATAAGGAGCCTCTGCGTTAGCACGAATCGTATCGCCGCCAAAGATAACGGCAACCAGCAGCAAACATAAAACCACTGCCAATTTCTTATTGATACCCTTCATATCCCTCGCCTCCTCCTTACTTAATACCGGAATGAGCCATGGTGCTCATTACGTTCTTCTGCATGAAGATAAAGATTACAAGGTTCGGTATAAACATGATCAGCGTCGCCGCGGCCGCCTGACCGATACCGACGACGTCGTTACCTGTGGTTGTCAGGGTGGTCATGTAATATGCGAAGGTCTTCATGTTATCCGCATTCAGATAAAGCTCACTGGCCTCGATGGCATTCCATGCAGCCTGGAAGGTCAGGATGACAACGGTTGCAAGGGAGGACTTACTCAGAGGCATGATGACCTTCATGAAAATCTGGAAGTCTTTCGCACCGTCGATTCTCGCCGCCTCGATAAGTGCATCGGGAATCTGATCCATGAACTGCTTAACAAGGAACAGACCTACGGGCATCGCCAAGCCGGGGATAATATGTACCCAGAAATTGTCGATCAGTCCGCTGTAGTAGATAACCAGGTACTTCGGAATCTTTACGGCTGCTCCGACGAACATCAGTGCTGCGGTATTGATCTCGAAGATCAGACCCTTTGCCTTGAAATCTTTCTTGGACAGAGCGTATCCTGCAAACGCGGTGATAAAAATCGTACAGATTACTGTCAGCAGCGTAGACAGAATACTGTTGAAAAAGTAACGGTAAATTGGAACCTCCGAACCAAGCATGGACTCAATCAGCTTTTTGAAGTTGTCCAATGAAGGCTTCTGCGCGAAGAATTTCGGAGGATAAATAAACAACTCATCAAGCGGTTTTAACGCCTGTGAAAAAATGTAGATGATCGGCAGACCCATCACTACAGCCATCGGAATCAGAATCGCATAGAATTTCAACTGGCTTTTGTGGAATCTGGTAGGATTCATCTTTTTACCCTGTATAGATGCCATGTTCTTCCTCCTCCTTTAGTCTTTCTCGCCAAGCAGTCTGGTGACTACCTTGGAACAGATCCAGATGAATGCCAGCAGTACAACGGAAATCGCACTTGCGTAGCCC
>JAFSFU010000247.1 GCA_017435025.1 Lachnospiraceae bacterium
CATCGCTGTAAATATTTTCAATATTCGGCAGAGAAAACATAGGAATTTCCTCTCCTGTTTTTTCGTCCGAATTTACAACTGTAAATTCTCCATCTTTCCAGTATGAGTCATAACCGAAAAACGGATTTTTCTCTCCCTTTCTAAATCCAAGAATATATCCATATCCTTCTTCCGTTGCACGTCCGATGAAATTATATGAGTCTTTGATCGCCGCACCGTAAGATACTGCCACCTCTTCATCCATGGTTTCAAAGATCATTTCGTCACCAAACTGCGTTTCGAGAAATTCGATTTCACTCCACATCGATTCTTCAGACCATATCTCAGGTTCTGTTTCAAGTTCCTTCGCAATTTCTGTAACTGTTTCTCCCATTGTTTTTGTTGTCTCTATGATATCTGCATCTTTTGCAGAGCTGCCGCAGCCAGGTATCATCAGACAAATTCCAAAAATCATAATCCATGTTTTTATTTTCCTCATAAATATCACCACCTTGCTTTTATTTTACCATCTCCATTTTTCTAATACAAGCAAACCGGCAATCTGTAAGTAAAGTGTAAGAAAAACGTCCGGAATGAGAAGATTATTTCCTCATTTCGGACGTATCTTTATCCCCAAATATTATTTTCCATAGCAAATTTGATCACGGTAAGGATTACTACCACCAACATCACTGGTTTGATGATTTTCTCTCCCTTTTTAATCGCCAGATTTACACCGACCAGATTTCCTGCAATTGCAGAAAGAGCTGCCGGAGCTGCGATTTCATAGGCGATACTTCCTGTCTTAATGTAACTTACAAGAGCAATCGCATTGGTCAGTACGATCAAGACCTTTCCATTTCCTGAAGCCACACGTGCATCATAATGCATCAGCATTGTAAATCCAATAATCGCTACCGTTCCGACACCCGGACCAAATAAACTATTATAAAATCCCATGATCAGACCTACAATCAATGCCTGAATAATCGTCTTTGTCGAAATCTCACTTTTCATAATGACATTTCTTGCGTCTGTTTTTCTAAGCACCATAACAACTGCAATGGCCGGAAGCGCAACTGTGATTGCTTTCTGGATGGTCTCTTCCGGAAGAAGAAAAATAATCTTCGTTCCAATATAAGCGCCGGTCATTGCTGTAATTGCAGAAATCAAGGCAATTTTTAAATCGACCATATTTTTTTTGAAATATTTTATTGCCGAAACCAGGTTTCCGAGACCGGCCTGCAGTTTGTTGCATCCGTATGCCGTCCGAATCGGAAGGCCGATCATCAAATATGTCGGCAATGCGATCAGTCCGCCTCCTCCTCCGATGGAATCGATGATTCCTGCGACAAAAAATACCGGAATGATAATCAATAATTTCGTTATGTAGTCCATTTTGTACTTCCTCCTTCACTACATAATGGTCAGTTTCTCCTTCAAATATAACAATGCCTGTGTGATCAGACACCCGTGATCTGCAGCAAGTCCATCGTTTTCCACAATCTGATACTGTTTCTGATCCAAAAGCTTATGCCCGCTGTGTGTTATGGAAACTTTTGCTCTTACGCTGATTTTATTTTCTGCATTGGTCAGCTTTAAATTCCAAATTTCAACGTTCGTGTTTTTTTCTATTTCATCATGTTCCTGCTCAAGTTCCACGCGGAACCACAATGCATCTGCTGCATCATCCCCCGCCTGAACTGCAAGATCTCCTTCCACCAGTGCAAGATAAGAAGTTGTGATTACACGCCACCTCGGATCTCGGTCATAATTTCCCCATGTGGCCATCTGGACGAGCGGAAGATTTTGAATTCCCGTTTCTTCTTCCAGTTCTCTGGCCGCCCCATCATCCAGATGTTCTCTCATTTCCACAAAACCGCCCGGTGTCGCCCAAAATCCAATTCCCGGATGATTAGCACGTTTGATCAGCAGTACCTCCAGTTTTTGATTC
>JAFSFU010000248.1 GCA_017435025.1 Lachnospiraceae bacterium
CAGAGAGAAGATGTTTTTTGCCGGGAGTTTTGCGTAATCGAAATTCTTTGCGCCGTGCATACCGTTTTCCTCACATACTGTGAACAGGAAGTAGAGGTCACGGTGCGGAGTGCTGGTCTCTTTAAGAATATCGAGGAGTTCCATCATCATAACGATACCGGACTTGTCATCGGCGGCCAGAATAGTGTCTCCTTTGCTTCTTAAAATACCATCTTCAAATACCGGTTCAATTCCGATACCCGGTTCTACGGTATCCTGATGAGCATTGAGGCAGATTGCTTCGCCTTCGAGGGTGCCCGGAATATGGATCAAAAGATTACCGGAATTGTCACCGCCAAATTTCTTGCCGGCCTCGTCACGATATACTTCATATCCTAAGTCTTCAAAATATTTCTGGAGGTAATCGGTCATCGGACCTTCACTATATGAAACACTGTCGATTCTGATCATTTCCATCAGACGGGACAATACACGTTCCTGATTATACTGCATAAGAAAACTCCTTCCATAATCGTATTATTGAAAAAATCGATACAAAATTATTATACTAAAAGAAATACAAAAATACAATAAATAACAAATGTTCTTTACAAACTGGAAAATGCACCATATAATGTAGTAATGAAAACCATGTATAAGATAGAAAATGATAAAGAGATAGATGGAGGCAGAATCATGCGAAAATATGTAGTAGTTGCAGAGACTGGTGCCGATGTACCGAAAGACTATGCGGAAAGATATGGAATTTATATTGTGCCGATGCATGTGACTTTTGATGATGTGGTGAAGGACGATGGTACTTTCCCGCAGCAGGAAGTGTGCGATTATTATAACAGAACAGGAAAAGTTCCGAAGACCGCTGCCTCTAACCCGGAAGACTTTACAAAGATTTTTGATGAAATTTTTACAAAATATCCGAATTGCTATATTTTTTATTTAGCTTATTCTGCGGTTACTACCAGCTCTTTCCAGAGCGGTGTGATCGCGGCGGATGGTCATCCGAGAATTTTCCTTTATGACACAAAGCAGGTTACGATCGGACAAGGTGCGGCAGCGATTCGACTTGCGCAGCAGATTGAAGAAAACCCGGATTGGACCGTAGATCAGGTAAAGGAAGCAGCTGAAAAAATTATCAAATCTATGAACTTCTGGTTTACGCCGAGTAATTTGGATTATCTTCGTGCCGGCGGCCGTGTTAGCAATGCGACGGCCCTCTGTGGAAATCTGTTGAGTATTCATCCGCGTATTGAAATAGTAGATGGATATTTGAAGGCAACAAAGAAGTATCGCGGTAAAATGGACAAGGTCGTTATGAAGATGGTGGATGATTTTGTTGAAGAGAATGATCTGGAGAAGGATGAAATCTGGGTAGGAGGAACCATTGGACTTTCTGAAGAAATAAGACAGAATGTTGCAGATGCGCTTCGTGCGAAAGGCTTTAAGAAAATCAATCCAATGACTTGTGGATGTGTGATCACGACCCACGGAGGTCCAAATGCATTTGGAATCTGTGGATTTACAAAATAAAATGTGAAAGATTAAGACCTCGGGAAAGGTTGTCCTGAGGTCTTTTCATTTGTCGAAAAATGGATTATACTGAATGGTAACGCAGTAAACGCAGAGAGGACAAGATATGGCAGTACGTGGTGAGACAAGTGAAAAAACCAAATCTCGGATTCGGGAACCGAAACGATACCAGGTAATCATGCATAATGATGATTATACCCCGATGGAGTTTGTCGTGGATATTCTCATGGGGGTTTTCCATAAAGAGAAGACGGAAGCGAATATCTTGATGATGAAGGTGCATCAGGAGGGTGAGGCGGCTGTAGGAAGCTATTCTTATGATATTGCTTACTCAAAGCTTCGGTTGGCAACAGAGATGGCAGAGGCAGAAGGGTATCCATTCCGTTTGTCTTTGAGGGAGGTATAGAATGAGAGTGACGAAGGAAGTTGCAGATGTATTAAATGGGACGTTTGCAGCCGCTGCAAAAGGGCGCTATGAATATGTGACTCCGGAATTATTGTTGGCGATTATTGCAAAAAGACCGACGTTCTGTGAGGCGTTCTCCAATTGTGGCGGTGATCCGGAACAGTTGAAAGATAATCTGAACGGTTATTTAAAAGAAAATATGGAATCTTTAGATAATATTTCACAGCCGCAGATGTCTGCCGGATTTGAAGCCATTATGGTTCAGGCACAGGAAACGGCAGAGAACAGTGGGAAAGGTGTGGTTGAACTGACACACCTGGTCAATGGATTCTTTTCTCTTGAGGAGAGCTATGCCGTTTATTATATGGAAACGCAGGGAGTGGAGAAAATTGATCTGCTGCGTGAATTGTCGATGATCTATACAGAACTGGAAGCTGAAGCGAGAGCTCGTCGTAGTCGTCAGAACGGAAAGAAGTCCAAACATGATCCGCTTGGCGGAAAGCGACCGGGAAAAGAGGACGATTCGAACGAAAAAGTGCCCCATAGCGGACATGGATTAGAAGATGATCCGGACGATGATTTTAGAAGTGAACGCTGGAAGTTTTATGTGACATGTCTGAATGAGAATCTGGATGGTGTGAATCCGTTGATCGGTCGAGAGGAAGAACTGGAACGGACCATGCAGATTCTTTGCAGGAAAGAGAAGAACAATCCGCTGCATCTGGGTGAGCCGGGAGTAGGTAAAACTGCAATTGTATATGGACTGGCGAAAATGCTCAATGAAGGAAATGTTCCGGAACCATTGAAGGGAGCAAAGATCTATGCTCTTGATATGGGGAATCTTCTTGCGGGAACTCAGTACCGCGGCGATTTTGAGAAGAGATTCCGTATGATCATGGATGGAATCTGTGGAGAAGAAAAACCGATCGTTTATATTGATGAAATCCATAACATCGTGGGTGCGGGTGCTGTGAACGGGGGAAGTCTGGATGTTTCCAACATGCTGAAACCGTATCTAGCCGCAGGCAAGGTGCGTTTTATTGGAGCAACCACCTATGAGGAGTATAAGAAACACTTTGAAAAGAGCAAGAGTCTTGTTCGACGGTTCCAGAATGTAGAGATTAAGGAACCAACCATCGATGATACGGTGGAGATATTGTCCGGATTGAAAAAGCATTATGAAACGTATCATGGTGTTCGATACGGAAAAGGTGTTTTAGAGCATGCGGTTCGTATGAGTGACCGCTATATCAATGAGCGTTATCTTCCGGATAAAGCCATTGATCTGATTGATGAAGCAGGTGCTTACCGCAGAATGCATCCGCTCGAGCAGAAGACGCAGACAGTCTCAAAGGGACTGATTGATGAAATTCTTTCCCAAACCTGCCAAATTCCGAAACAGACTGTGGAGCAGGATGAGGTACAGAAACTGGCAGATCTGGAGAAGCGCATGGAGTCTGTAATTTTCGGACAGAAAGAAGCAATCTCTCAGGTGGTAAATGCAGTAAAGTTTTCCAGAGCAGGCCTCTTGGAAGAGGGGAAACCGCTCGCCAGTCTGCTGTTTGTAGGTCCGACAGGTGTCGGTAAAACGGAGATTGCAAGAACGCTTGCAAAAGAACTGGGAATCAGTCTCGTTCGCTTTGATATGAGTGAATATGGAGAAAAACATGCGGTTGCAAAATTGATCGGTGCACCTGCCGGATATGTTGGATATGAGGAAGGTGGACTTTTGACAGAACAAATTCGAAAGAATCCACATGCAGTGCTGCTTTTGGATGAAATTGAAAAAGCACATCCGGATATCTACCATATTCTGCTTCAGGTAATGGATTACGCAACTTTGACTGACAACCAGGGAAGAAAAGCAGATTTTCGCAATGTGATCATCATTATGACCTCAAATGCCGGTGCCAGCAGAGTCGGAAAGTCCGGTATTGGTTTCGGGGATCAGGATATCAAAGCGGATGTCATCATGGAAGAAGTGAAAAAAACTTTTCAGCCTGAATTCCGAAATCGTTTAAACCGTATTGTTGTATTTCGTCCAATGGATCAGGTGATGGGCCGTTTGATCGCAGGAAAGAAACTTTCTGAACTGCAGAATATGCTGGCACAGAAAAAGGTTGCACTTGTGATCGGAAAAGAGGCAGAGGCTCTGCTCGCAAAGAAAGGAACCAGTACAGAATACGGCGCGCGAGAAATGGATCGCATTGTCGGAAGTGAGATCAAACCATTGCTGGTGGATGAAATTCTGTTCGGAAAGCTGAAAAAAGGCGGTATGTGTCATCTGACATGTGATGGGGATTCGTTTATACTAAAGCGGGAAGGTAGATAGCTATGCCGGTTTATCTTTTGAGTAAAGATCATATTCGTTTTCCAAAGCCAACTCTGGCGGAGAAAGACGGGCTTCTGGCTGTAGGCGGGGATTTATCAAAAGAACGCCTGCTGCTGGCATATTCTTATGGTATTTTTCCGTGGTTTAACCCGGAAGAGGATATTCTCTGGTGGTGTCCGAAGGAGAGATTTGTAATCTTTCCGGAAGAGATCCATATTTCCAAATCCATGCATAAGTTTATGAAAAAGCATGATGTGACGATGTCGATCAATAGAGATTTTCGTGATACAATGCATCGGTGCAGGATGATGCGTGAGAATAAAGAAGGAACCTGGATCACGGACGATATGGAGAATGCCTACTATGAACTGCATAAGGATGGTTATGCAGTCAGCGTGGAGGCATATATAGACGGGGAATTGGCAGGCGGCCTTTATGGCGTGACCATAGGACGCTGTTTCTTTGGGGAAAGCATGTTTTCAGAAAAAGAAAATGGCTCCAAACTGGCGTTGATCGGGTTTTCTCAATATATCAGACAATATGGTTTTTTGTTTATTGACTGTCAGTTCCGTACAGATCATCTGGCTACGATGGGCGGCAGATATATTTCCTGGGAGGAATATGACCGCATGCTGGCTGTTGGAATCGGACGGGAGATGGAATAGGAACAGGAGGGAAATATGAAGGGCTGCAGACCGGAGTATTATGATCGCTTTCGATGCATAGCAGGAGCCTGCAAAGACAGCTGCTGCATTGGATGGGAAATCGATGTCGACGAGGAGAAACAATCCTATTACCGGAGTATTGAAGGAGAGTTGGGACAGAAACTTCATACATGCATCGATTGGAAAGAAGGACATTTTATTCTTCGTGGAGAGGAGGAAAGGTGTCCATTTCTGAATGAAGGCAATTTGTGTGATCTGATCATTGGACTGGGAGAAGAAAGCCTTTGTGATATCTGCAGAGAACATCCCAGATTTTATGACTGGTATGAGGGATACACGGAAGTTGGGCTGGGATTATGCTGCGAAGAGGCGGCTCGTCTTCTGCTCTCTAGTGAAGAAAAATGCAGTTTTTTGTCAGATGATTATGCGGATGAAGAACCATGGATCAATGTATTGCTTGATGCAAGGGAAACAGCGTATTTGATCATACAGAATCGAAGGCATTCGATATGGGAACGGCTGTATTCTTTAGCTGTATATATAGAAGAACTACAGCAGTGTATGGATTTTGACAGTTTGGAGGAGGCAGAAGAAACAGTTTCTTATTATCGGGAGAATCCGTGGATTGAGAATACATATTCTGGTTCTGTTGGGGATCGAAGACAGGTATACGATGAGGTCTTGAGAATCTGTTGTGATTTGGAAGTGATGGATCCGGCATGGCCGGATACAATCAAAACATTACAGAAGTTCATTGAGGACGAAAGAAGATTGGAACGTGCGGAGAAAAAACTGAATGAGAATTACGGGGGCCTCGATTATCAATATGAGCATTTAGCAGTATATTTTACCTATCGGTATTTTATGAAATCCAGAGAAGACAGCAACATCCGTTCAAAAGGAATGATCGGCGTATTCTGTATATTCTTAATCCACCTGCTGGATCTGTGGAATATTGATCAAGAACTTGTGATAACAACGGAGAACCGCGCCTGGAATGCAAAGAATTGTTCGAAGGAGATTGAATATAGTGAGGAAAACCTCGAAAAATTAAATGATTTGTTTTTTGACAGTGATATGGAAGCCATTTGTGGTTTGTTTTGATTAGAAATAGAGCTTTTTTGGAGAAAAGTGTTTCTTTTTTTCTGGAATTGTGTTAGAATATGCTGTACTAGTAGAATTATACCATGGGAGTTCTGTGCTCATGCAGCAATAGGAGAGGACGAGATGGAGTTTCTGATTGGAGCTTTTGGTTTTTTCTTATGTTTTTTATATGATTGGAACCGGGTTTTCTGGAAGAAACGTTTGATATCCAAGTTTTTTCTGCTTGGTACGTTGTGTCAGATTTTTGCAGGAGGAAGTTATCTTTATCTTGCATGGAATGGTGAGAAAACAGAACGATATATTTGGATTATAATGTCGCTGGTGTTTTTGGTATTGTTGGTGTATACATTGTTTTTTGCATTACCGTTTGAAAATACCTATTGTCACGATGCAGAAAATAATAAGGTTTGTAAGAGCGGAATATATGGAGTTTGCAGACATCCGGGTATCTGGTGGTATTTTGGATGTTTTGGATGTTTGGGTATGGCTACCGGTAAGGCGGACAGTTTGGCTTCCTGTATGATGCTGTCATGTTTGAATCTTTTATACGCCTGGTATCAGGATAAATGGATATTCCCTAAAGAGTTTTGTGACTATTTGGAGTATCAGAAAGAAGTACCTTTTCTGCTTCCACTGAAGCGGAAATAGGTGGGTGTTGGTTTATGATTTTTGAAGATAAGCTGAAAAACAGAGAATATGATCGCATCTGGCAGGAGTATTGTGGTTTCCTTGATCTTGATCTGGATGCATATATGAAAATTCAGAAACGTCTGCTTGAAGAGCAGATGTATTTGTGGTGCAATTCTCCGCTTGGACAGAAGATTCTCAAAGGAAAAAAACCGACTACAATCGATGAATTCCGGGAAATGGTTCCGTTGACAACGTATGAAGATTACGCGGATGTACTTCTTTTAAAGAAAGAGGAAATGTTACCGGATAAACCGATTATCTGGATTCAGACGACCTGGGAAGGTGGAAAGCATCCAATTAAAGTGGCACCCTATACGAAGGGGATGCTTCAGACTTATAAGACCAATGTGCTTGCGTGTATGATTCTTTCCACAAGTACAGAAAAAGGAAAGTTTGATATTGAAACAGGAGATACGTTCCTTTATGCTTTGGCCCCGTTACCATATACAACCGGACTGATTCCGTTGGCATTAACGGACGAGATGAACGTAGAATTCCTTCCGCATGTGGAAGATGCTGTGAAGATGAGCTTTTCCGAACGAAATAAGAAAGGCTTCAAAATGGGTATGAAGAAGGGAATCGATTTCTTCTTTGGCCTTGGAAGTGTTGCTTATTATGTCAGCCTAAGTGTGGGTAAACTGTCTGATGGAAATAAGAAGACAAGTTTGAAAAAGCTTTTCTCCATGTCACCGTCCATGCTGCTTCGTTATATAAAGGCAAAGAGACGCTGCAAGAAAGAAAATCGGGAGTTGAAACCGAAAGATTTATTCAATCTGAAAGGTTTTGTATGCGCCGGTACGGATAATCGTTGTTATAAAGACGATTTGGAAGATTTGTGGGGAGTGCGTCCGATTGAAGTGTTCTCCGGAACGGAACCGAGCTGTATCGGTATTGAAACCTGGACGAGAAATGGATTATATTTCTTCCCGGATACTTGTTTTTATGAGTTCATCCCAAAGAGAGAGATGGAGCGCAATCTTACAGATCCGGAATATAAGCCGAAGACCGTTCTTATGGACGAAGTCGTTCCGGGTGAGATTTATGAAATTGCAATTACGGTATTAAAGGGCGGTGCATTTGCCAGATATCGTGTCGGTGATATGTATCGTTGTGTCGGCCTTACGAACCGAGAAGATGAAACGAAGATACCGCGATTTGAATATATTGACAGAATCCCAACGGTTATCGATATTGCGGGATTCACAAGAATTTCCGAAAATTCCATTCGAAGTGTCATTGAACTTTCCGGAGTGGATGTGGAAAACTGGGTTGCATTGAAAGAGTTCACAGAAGATAAAGGACGTCCGTACCTGCATCTGTATCTGGAACTTAAGCCGGAGTGCATCGTTAGCCGTGCTGTCAGCAAAGAACTCTTAAAAGAACATTTAACCATTTATTTTAAATATGTAGATCAGGATTATCATGACCTGAAACGGATCTTGGGAATGGATCCGCTTGAAATTACCATTCTCCGCTGCGGAACGTTCCATGAATACGAGCGTTCTACCGGTAAGACTTTAAGTCATATCAATCCGCCTGTACATGATGTTCAAACTCTTGTGAAAACACAGGAGCATCTGGGTGGAAATGCGGGAAGGAGGTATCTGTATGAGTGATTATCAATATATTTCAATCATTGCTCTTTACTGTTACACCTTTTTCCTGATTGCATTCTTGTCTGCGAAACGTAATCGCTTGATCAATACGTTTGTATTGGTTCTTGTGAATATGGTATTCTGGACTGGTGGCTCGCTCTTGATGCGTGCGAGAATGTGGCCGTCCTATGAATTCTGGTATCACGTATCGGTTATCGGTATTTGGATGCTGCCGTGTACATATTTGCGGTTTATTCGTGATTTTGCAGGAGAAGATAGAAGTCCATTAGATATTGCATGTATGGTTCTTCTGATTGCGGGAAGTGCTGTTAATGCGTTTACAAACTTTTTCTTGGCACCGCCGGAAGTGGTTATGAGTGGTGAGCTGATTCAGTTTGTATATCATATGGAATGGCCGGTAATAATTATGTACGGACTTTGTGCCGTGGTTGTTGTGAGAATCTTTTATGTACTTGTAAAAGTATATAAGAGGGAACCGGCAAAAGCCTCCCAGTTGATGCCTTTGGCGTTGGGTGTAGTATTACTGTTTGCCGGAAATCTGGGTATTTCAATCTTTAAGAATTTCCCGGTTGATATTGTATCCGGTATCTTTAATGCAGTATTAATGTTCTGGATGTTGTATTCCGGACATGTATTTAAGCTTACCCTTCTTGTTTCACAGGGTAACTGTTACATTTTGGCGATCGGTGCCAGTGTGATGGTATTTTTTAATCTGGCTCAGGGACTTGAAAATCAGATTCAGACCTATATTCCGGCATTGGCTGAATATAGCTCTATGATCGTTGCGATCTTAACCATGGTGTTGACTTTGGTTTTGTATACGCTGATGCGTGCATTATTTGATCGTCTTTTCATTCAGGAAGAGCATAGGCAGAATGAGAAGTTGTCTGAATACACGATGCTTGTTTCCAAGAGTCTGGAACCAAATGAAATTTATCGTGCGTTAGTAAATGTTATTTCTGAAACTCTGCATGTTAAAAAGATTTATATTTGCATTGGTGAAGCTGATGGCAGTTACCGTACGGTATACAGCACCAGTCCGTTAGATGATAATCGTTTTAATATGAACTTTGATCATCCGTTGATCGGCTTGCTGAAGCATCAAGATGGATGCTTGCTGTTGAATGATTTTAAACGTACAGTGACATACAAATCTATGTGGGAAGATGAAAAGAAAACGCTCGATGATATGTGTGTTGAGTGTTTTCTCCCACTGAAGGATGGAGATGAGCTGGTTGGTGTTGTTATGCTCAGTGAAAAGGATAAGAAGCACAAGGCATTCCGTATGGATGATATCAGCTTCCTCAATTCACTGGAATCCGTAAGTTCGATCGCACTGAAGAACTCTCGCCTGTATGAGAGAGCTTACCGTGAGGCAAGAACAGATGAACTTACCGGTGTTTTAAATCGTAAGTGTTTCTATGAAACGTTGGAGGATACATATCGCAAGTGCAGCCATACATCCATGTCTCTGGTTATTTTTAACGTGGATGATTTCAAACTGTATAACCAGTTATACGGCACCAAAGAAGGTGATGAAGCGCTGAAACATATTGCGCATATTATTGAAGGCACTGTTGGCGATAGCGGAAGTGTTGCACGATATAGCGGAAAAGAATTCGCGGTTATTCTTCCGGAATATGATATTTATTCAGCGCAGAATCTGGCTGATAATATCTGTACCCAAATTCGCAATATGAATCGAAGATCGAACGAGGCCTATTTGAAATTACTTACAGTAAGCTGTGGTATTTGTGCAATCCCATATGGTGCATCCAGTGTTCGTGAGTTGGTTCAGAATGCGGACCAGGCTGTTTATCATGTAAAACATTCTGGAAAGAATGGTATTATGATTTATACGGATGGTATTGTCAACAGCTGTAAAGGACAAGAGCGCATTGAAGAACATAAGAGTATGTATTCCGAATATGCTCCGACAATTTATGCTCTGACGGCTGCAATTGATGCAAAGGATCATTATACATTCCAGCACTCTAAAAACGTAGCTTATTATGCAGAATCGATTGCTATGGAGTTAAATCTTCCGGAAGAACACCGAGAAATTTTGAAGGAGGCTGCACTGCTTCATGATATCGGTAAGATTGGTGTATCGGAACAGATTCTTAATAAGCGAGGTCCTTTAACGGATACAGAATATGAATCTATGAAGGGACATGTGGAATATTCAGTAGGTATCATTCGTCACTTGCCGTCTATGGACTATGTAATCCCTGCAGTGATTGGTCATCATGAACGATGGGATGGACGTGGTTATCCGAGAAGAATTGCCGGTAAAGACATTCCGTTGGCTGCGAGAATTCTTTGTATTGCGGATTCATTCGATGCTATGGTTTCTAAGAGATGTTATAAGCAGGAAATGTCTGTGGATTATGCAATCTCTGAATTGGAACGTGGAGCGGGAAGCCAGTTTGATCCGCATCTGGCAGCAATCTTTGTGCGTATGATCCGAGAACATAAAGTGCGTCCTGTTCTCTCTAAGAATACTGCGGAAGAGGTGACAATCACTCACTGCGCATCGTAAATTATAATATTTAGAAAATTGGGCATCTGTATAGTGGATTTTCACTGTGCAGATGCCCTTCTTTGTTTACAACTACACAAAAAAGCGGTATGATAGAATGAGGATTAAACACAGAATAGGAGAAAAAACAGTGGGAAAAGTATTACTAAAGAAAGACGTTAGTCTTACAGAAGGCTCAATTGTCAAAGGCTTGATTACCTTTGCAATCCCGTTATTTTTAGGTCAGCTGTTGCAGCAATTTTACAACATGGCAGATGCATGGGTAGTCGGCAATTTTGCCACGAATGATTCTTTTGCTGCTGTTAGTATGGCAGGAAAC
>JAFSFU010000249.1 GCA_017435025.1 Lachnospiraceae bacterium
TACTCTGGATAAAAATAACCATTCAGCATCCGGTTGGTGCGGGTATAGATCGTATCCAGAAATGCATCTTCATCAAACTGTGCCAGATACTCTGTGGAAATCTCCTCCGTGATCATCCGGTCATACAGCTCGAAGGTTGCCATCAGTAACTCCAGATACGTGTGGTACGTGGTATCGCGCTTGCGGATCTCCTCCAAATTTCTCTGTGCACACTCCAGTGCGAAATCGTAATACCGCGGGTCATTTACATGCTTCGTGATGGCATTCATACTGTACGCCACCCAGTGATCCTTGTACTGCCAGTAATCGCCGGCGATAAAATGCTCCACCGCCAGTGTCGCTGCCTCTAACCACTTTGCATCTCCGGTCAGTTCATAAAGCTGACAAAGTCCAAAGGTCGCTTCGCCATCGTAATACACCGTGCGGAACTCCTCTTTTTTCGAATAATCTCCGTTCAGCACATGATAATACTGTCCACTCTCCTGATCCAGCATAGTCAAAATTCCATTTCCCAGTTTGATGCAAACGTCCTTATAATTCTCATTTCCCCGGGCATCCATATATTCCGTCATCGCGATCAATGCAAGACCGGAGCCGCCAAGCTTGATCTCATCGTCTTTTTCTTCATATAAATATGCAGTGTCTTCGTCTGCATACTTCACATTTTCCAGTAAAAATTCAATGGCCTTCTCTGTCTTTGCCGCCAGATTCTCATCCCCGGTCATCCGGTACCGGCACACCATCGACCAGATGGCCGCTGCGTGGCGGACAATGTTGTAATTTTCAATTTCATTATCAAATCGAGGATACATGCCGTAAATGAAAGAGCCATCTTCCTTTAACTGACTGACCAGAAAATCCATAGAGGTTCCGATCAGCATTTCTGTGTATGCATCATCCAGCACATCGATTTTTCTGCGTCCGTAATCTAAATAATCATCGCTCAGCTGGTAAATCTGGTAGTTTTCATCACAAAACCACCCAAAACACTGCAGGATCCGGTATTCGTCCGGAAGCTCTGCTACCTGCTCTCTTCCACTTTTTTTCAGATAAGAATTCATATAATTCTGATCCAGTCCGCCATTTTCATACTCGTAGATTTTCGAACCATTCAGTTCGGCCTCAAGGAATGCCGTTTCAAATGCGTCGTCCAGTGCAAGTCCGTAACGGAAAAACTCATGGCGTTCCGCCTTTACCGCATACGCCAGTTCTTCTGCAGATATTTTCTCAGAAAAACACGTTACATCAGCCTTCACCCAACGCACGTCCAGGTCATGTTTCTCCACATATGCGACCGCCTCTGTCTCCGCATCGTTCCATGCCTCGTTCAGCGTACTTCCGGTTCCAGTCACTACGCCGGCGCGTTCACTGGGATCACAGACGGAAAGGAACACGGCGTGCCCGACTTCTCCTGCCGGCTCGTCGCCCAGCTCGTATGCAAATGAATCTGTTACAATGACGTTTTCCAAAAGATCCATCTGCTTTCTATAATCATGCACCGTCTGTTCCACTTCCACGGTGCTGTTTTGCTTTTCTGTACCGGTCCCCTGATTCTGAGGACTCGTGCCGGTCTCAGTATTTCCCGTACATGCGCTGAGAATACCTGCAAAAAAAACAGCGGCTGTTCCCACAGCTAATTTTCTACGCAATTTCATCCTGAGTCCTCCTTCTTGTTTTATGATAATACTATATCAGTTGTTAGTTACAAA
>JAFSFU010000250.1 GCA_017435025.1 Lachnospiraceae bacterium
CAGATAAATACGGCAGATACCATGCAACCAACGAGGGACTCTGTTCCTGGTACGAGTTTGCATGTGAGATCTTCCGTGCAGCAGGTATGGATGAGGTAAAGGTAACTCCGGTTACATCTGCAGAGTATCCGGCATCCAAGGCGAAACGCCCGATGAACAGCCGTATCAGCAAAGAAAAGCTTTCCGAGAACGGTTTCGAGAGGCTTCCGGACTGGAAAGATGCAGTTGCTCGTTATTTAAAAGAAATTACCTGGTAAGAAACATTTATTGTAAAATCACCTATATGCGATTAAATGTTCATATATTATTGAATAAGTGAAAATAACAAAGTATGAAGATGAAGAAAATTTTAATCATCAGTTTAATGTTCATTTTTTTGCTCTGTTTAAATATAGTAGGGCGTAAAATAAATATAACTATAGAGTATGCTGATCAGAAAAATAATGTGCCTTATGGACTTACCACATTATATTTTGATAATGGTAATGGATTTGAAGAAAAGGATAGTGTTTATGAAGAGATTCAAGACATGACAGTTCATTATTCATTTCATCCATTGGGCATTATAAAGGGACTTCGTATTATTCCGATGCGTGATGGACTTACAGAAACGTATATAGACAAATTGTCGCTTTATATTGATGATATATTAGTTGAAGAAATAGAAGGGGAAGAATTCTATGCTTCAATAGCTAAGAACGAAAGTGCAGCTCAAATAGAGTATATTGACGATTGCATACTGGTTAAATATAAAGAATCGGAACCTTGGCCATATATAAATCTAAATTACAAGACTTGTCTTTTAGCCAATAGTTTTTCTTGGAATACATGCGTAAAAACAATTTTATGTTTGGTTATATTATTTTTACCGATAGGAATTAAAAAAGTTGTAAAGCACAACATAATTAAGAAAAAGAACATTGTAGAACCAAAACAAAAACTCGCAGTTTTTATGGTTACTCTTTTAATATTATGGTTTTTACAAAAATGGCTAAATATTTATTTAGTAGTTGTCTTGTGGTTGCTACCATATTTATTTTATAGTTATGAAGAACGGAAAAATGAACGATGTAATTGGATTAGTATATTAGCTTTCGGTATTGTATCGATTGCAATTACTTTTTCGTGTGAAACAATTAGTAGTTTGTGGACTGTAAAGGATTATGAGTGGAATATCGATTATATTATTTTGATAGTATTCTCATGGATTGGTACGAGCGTAATTGAGAGTATTTTATCCTCTTGTTCAAGAAATGATAAAGATAGCCAATTAATAAAGAACGATAGCATTATTGCCGATGTATTAGTGATAGTAACGGGAATATTCACTCTTTATGAGATGATGAAATTTACTTTGACCACGCCTGCTTTTTACAAAACAATAATCACTGATTTAATAGGACGTATGATGACTCCTGTTTATTTAATGAATCTATTTTGGGGAGTTATATTTTTGACTGTATTATGCGGTTTTTTGGGGAAGGGGCTTGGAATATTCACTTTTGGAATTGCAAGCTTGATTCTTATTATCGGCAATGCTATTAAAATTTATTACCATAATACATTATTGACACCAATAGATTTTTTACAAATAGAAGAGATGTTCAGAATTGCAGAAAGTGTTATAGGTACCAATATGATTGCTTTGATAATATTGGTTATTATAGCTTTAGTTATAGTTGGATTTTGGACACGAAATAAATGGATTCATATTCTAAAACCTAGATTTAATCTTTTATATGTTGCAATTCCTGGAATTATTTGTATCGATTTAACATTTAAAGTAATTTCCTTTGAATATGAAGATCGAGATGTATTTTATAAGGGATATGAAAATGAATTTGTCAATGAACGATACGATGGGGTTGTATTTTATAACCTTATTAATATATCAAAAATAAAAGAAATTTATATGGATGAGCCAGATAATTATTCTTATGAATATGTTCAAAATAAGATAAGAGAATTTGAAACTTATATTGATGGTTGTAAAAGTGAAGTAAGACCAAATGTAATTCTAATAATGGCAGAGTCTCTGTTTGATATTGAAAATGTGGAAGGATTGGCTTTTAACGAAGAAATTGAAACTACATTACAACAATACGAAAGTGGAATGCTGATTTCACCAAGATATGGGGGATATACCTCGGCTGTCGAATATGAAGCATTAACAGGATTAAGTCTGATTTTTTATCCATCAGCATTAGTTCCTTATACAACATATTTTAATCAAGTAGATAAATCTATACCATCTATTGCACATGAGTTTAAAAATAACGGGTATGAGACATATGCAATACATCCCAATGACAAGACCTTTTATAATCGCGATATTGCATATCAAATGTTAGGATTTGATGAATTTTAGATAAAACCGCATTCGAATATTCTAAAGATAATGTTGTTGCTGGAACGTTCTTAAAAGATATGCCTATTGCAGAGAAAATTACAGAGCTAATATCTACCAAGGATGAACCTGTATTTGCGTTTGCAACAACAATAGCTGGCCATTATATGAAAGAAGACAGGTACAGTACTACAGAAATATTTGCCAGTCATGATTCTTTAAATACAATGGAGCTAAACGAAATTGAGCAGGCAGCAACCTCATATAAAGAGACTGATGATATGTTTCGATATTTAGTGGAGTTTATTAAAGCGAGTGAAGAGCCGACTCTTTTATATGTTTTTGGTGATCATTTACCGCCACTACCTACCTGGAATAAATTAAATTATGCATCCAATTTTTATGAAAAATATGGAACAGTATTAGCTTCATATAGTAATTTTTCGGAGATAGTTATGCCCGAATATATGACTCCGAATCAACTTGCGGCGCAGCTTATGGTTGACTCAGGGATCTGCCATAGTAGTTATTATGATTATATATATTCATTAAGAAATAATTATCCAATCATTCATTCAGAATTACTGAATGATGAACAGCTATTCGATTTAGAAACTTACCATCTAATTCAGTATGACATAATGTTTGGTAATCAATGGTTCTATAAAAGATGATGAGGAGACCGAACATGAAAAACGCACTATTTATTTTCAACCCATCCTCCGGAAAAGCCAGAATCAAAAATCAATTATTTGATATTGTGCAGTTTTATACCCAGAATGGATATCAGGTTACTGTTTATCCGACACAAAAACCTAGAGATGGATATTGGTTTACGAAAGAACTTCGAACCGAATATGATTTGATTGTATGTAGCGGTGGTGACGGAACTCTGAATGAAATTATTTCCGGTTGTTTGGATTCTGGAAAGATTACGCAATTAGGCTATATTCCATCTGGTTCAACCAATGATTTTGCCAGAAGTATTGGGATTCCTTCTGAATTGGAGGAGGCACTTGATGTAACATGTAAAGGTACTGCCTATGGCATTGATATCGGTCATTTTAATAATCAGTATTTTATCTATGTGGCTGGATTTGGAGCATTTACCAGGATTTCGTATTCAACACCGCAGAAGGCTAAGAATTCTCTAGGATATTTGGCATATGTGCTGGAGGGAATTAAGGAATTGACAGAATTGAGAAGTTACCATGTAATTATGGAACATGATTTTGGCGTGGTAGAAGGGGATTTTATCATGGGGTTTGTGATGAATTCATTTTCAATTGCCGGATTTAGAAGCCCGGTTAGTTCTTTTACAGAGCTAAATGATGGCTTGTTTGAGATTTTGTTGATTAAAAGTCCCGGCAATATTCTTGAACTACAGGAAATTATCACATCCCTGCTAAGTGGAAGTTTGGAATCCAAACATATTGTATGTGTGCGAACATCAAGTATTAAGATTCGTTCGGATTTGATGGATTGGACGTTGGATGGTGAATTTGGCGGACGATATGAAAATGTTGAAATCTTTAATATCAGACAGGCAATTCGAATTCTTAGTACATAAAATAGGAGGATGCATTTTTGAATTTACCAAATAAACTGACGTTGTTACGCGTCTTTATGATTCCGTTATTTATTGTTGCGTTATTGGTGAATGATGGAGAAACGACAATGTTTCGTTATATTGCGGCCGGTATTTTTATTGCGGCAAGTTTGACTGACTGGTTGGATGGTGCAATTGCACGGAAATATAATCTTGTTACAAATTTTGGAAAGTTTATGGATCCGTTGGCAGATAAGCTACTTGTGTGTTCTGCGTTGATTTGTTTGGTGGCGCTAGAACAATTTCCGGTATGGATGGTAATTGTCATCGTTAGCCGAGAGTTTATTATTAGTGGATTCCGTTTGGTGGCAGCAGAGCAGGGGGTGGTTATTGCGGCTAGTTATTGGGGGAAATTTAAGACTGTTTCCCAGATGGCAGCAATTATTCTTCTTATCCTAAATGTGCCGTCTTTGCAGATGGTTACAAGGGCAGTTATGTGGCTTGCATTGATTTTAACCGTGGTTTCTCTAGTTGATTATATTATAAAAAATCATAAAATATTAATGGCAGGAGCTATTTAGTAGAAGGCTTAGGGTGGATTATGCTAAAGACACGTGTAATTAGTGGGATTATATTGATCATTTTTATGTTGCTCATTACTATTTTAGGAGGAAATACTTTTTCCTTTACGATGGCGACACTATCTTTAGGGGGTCTGTATGAGTTATATCATTGCGCAAAACTAGAAAAGACGACACTAGCAATTTGTGGATATGCAATGACGGTTGCATTCTGGACAATCAATCTTACCATATCGGATAAATATAATTTTTTAATGTCGATTCTCACAATGACAATGTTGTCCGTTGTGTATGTTATTCAATTTAGAATTTACAAACTGGATGAAGTAGTGTTGATTTTCTTTGGATATGATTATTTGATTGGAATGTTTTACTTTCTCCAAAAAGTTCGGATATCAGAAAATGGAATTGGATTAATGCTATTATTGATAATCGGAACTTGGGGATGTGATACTTGTGCTTATTTTACTGGTAGATTATTAGGGAAAAGAAAGCTGGCCTCTGTTTTGAGTCCTAAGAAAACTGTTGAAGGTGCAGTAGGAGGAGTGGTAGGAGCAGTATTATTGGGGATTATTTGCTCCTATGTTTTTCCGAGGTTAATAGTTTCTAACATTCCAAGTAGTATTTTTTGTGTGATGGTTTGTTTTACAATTTCGATAGTATCTCAGTTTGGTGATTTGACAGCATCTGCGATAAAGCGTAATTTTGCGGTAAAGGATTACGGGAAATTGATTCCTGGTCATGGCGGCATTTTGGATCGTTTTGATAGTTTAATGTTTTCAGCACCGATTATGTATTTAATAGCTCTGGTTTTTGCCTAGAAGAAAAGGTGGTATAATAATGCAGAAGAATAGTGATAAAATAATGAAAAGAACATCCTTAGTCATCATGGCAGCCGGTATAGGCAGTCGTTTCGGTGGCGGTATTAAACAATTAGAACCAGTGGGCCCAAGTGGTGAGATCATTATGGACTATTCCATTTACGATGCTTTGGAAGCCGGATTTAATAAGATTGTATTCATTATCCGTAAGGATTTGGAGAAAGATTTCAAAGAAATTATCGGAAATCGCATTGAGAAGATTGCCCATGTAGAATATGCCTTCCAGGAGTTGGATGACCTCCCGGATGGTTTTGAAGTTCCAGAAGGAAGAAAGAAACCCTGGGGAACCGGTCAGGCAATTCTGGCAGCAAAAGATGTGATCCATGAGCCATTCCTTGTGATCAATGCGGATGATTATTACGGAAAAGAAGGATTTCGGAGATTGCATGATTATATGGTCAACGAAATGAGCGAGGACGAAGATGTTCTTGATATGTGTATGGCTGGATTTGTTTTGGCAAATACACTTAGTGAGAATGGTGGTGTAACCCGCGGTGTATGTACGGTTGATGAGAACGGATGTCTGGAAAAAGTGACTGAAACCTACAACATTTATCTGGACCGTGTAGGTATGCATGCCAGCAGCAACGATGGACAAGCAGTGTTGGTAAAACAGGATCAGGTCGTGTCTATGAATATGTGGGGACTTCCGGCAAAATTCTTAAAAGAACTGGAGAGCGGATTTCCAGAATTTTTAGCTAATGTACCGGAGGGGAATTTGAAAGCAGAATACTTGCTTCCGGTAATCATTGACCGGTGTATTCGTGAGAAGAAGGCGAAAGTTCATGTTCTTGACACGCCGGATAAATGGTTTGGTGTTACATACAAAGAGGATAAGCCGGCTGTTGTAGATGCAATCCGTAAGTTGATTGCGGATGGTGTTTATCCTGAAAAGTTATTTTAATACCTGTATACACAACAAAAAAATTATGTTATATTGGGTACAGAAATAAGTTTAAACTTATAAGTTTGAACCTGAATTTTTGTAACCACCATTGGCGGGAAGAAATTCCCGCCTTTTTTATCATAGGTCGAAGGAGGAACAATGATGCTGAACCAAACAAATGAAATTCTAGTATCCGTCATTATTCCTGCATATAATTGTGAAAAATATATTAGCAAAGCTATTTATTCAGCTTTATCCCAGGATGTGCCTTTGGAGGTGTTGGTACTCAATGACTGTGCGACGGACGGAACAGAGGCGGCAGTACGGCCTTATCTGGACAATCCGGAGGTGCGATATATAAAGAATGAGCAAAATATGGGCGTGGCGAAGACTAGAAATCGCGGTGTGCAGCTGGCCCGTGGTAAATATGTTGCCTTCCTGGATTCCGATGACTGGTGGGAACATGATAAGCTGAAGAAACAGCTGGCACGGATTGAGGCAGAGAAGGTAGTCCTTTGCTGTACCGGCCGTGATCTGATGAATCCGGATGGCAGTTTTATGGGCAAATACATTCCTGTCAGTGAAAAAATTACATATCGCAGTCTTTTGAAGCATAACTGCATCAACTGTTCATCGGTGCTGCTGCGGCGCGATGTGGCGCTGGAGTTCCCGATGGATTATGAGGATAGCCATGAAGACTATATTACATGGCTGAAGATTCTGAAGAAGTATGGTTGTGCCTGTGGCATCGATGAGCCGTTGTTGAAATATCGTCTGAGCACGACGGGAAAGTCCGGCAGTAAGTTTAAGTCTGCCGGTATGACATGGAAGGTATACCGCTATATGGGGTTCGGACCGGTGAAGTCATTGATCTGTTTTTGCAGCTATGCCATCCATGGATTATGGAAGTATCGTTAGGAGTTTTTGAATGAAAGATATATTATTACATGTCTGCCGTGCGTTCCGCATCCCCTATGACATGATCTCATACGAAGAAATCAAAGTCGGTCTTGTAAACCAGACCTATAAAGTGAATTTTGTGAAACCGGACGGTATGCCGAAGTCCTACATGGTCCAGTCCATCAACACCTATGCGTTCAAGCAGCCGGAGCTGATCATGGACAACATTGATCAGATTACAGAGCATATGCGTCCGAAGAAGGTTGGTCGCGTGGCGCTGCACTTCCACCATACGGCAGAGGGAAAGACATATTATGTAAATGAGCATGGCTTCTGGCGTCTGTTCAACTTTATTGAGTCGGATACCTACAATGTGACTGCCGATCTGGATATCGTTCGGAACGCAGGAGAGGCCTTTGGCGAGTTCCAAATGCTTTTGGCGGATTATGATGCATCGAAGCTTTCCGAGACGATTCCGGGCTTCCACGACACCCGTAAGCGCTTTGAAAAGCTGTGGGAGGATGTGAAGCTGGATCCGCAGGGCAGAGTGGCCGATGTCCGTGAGGAGCTGGACTGGCTGCGTGTGGCGGAGGACCGTGCATGTCGTCTGATCGATCTCCATAAGGCCGGTGAGATTCCGCTCCGTGTGACCCACAATGACACAAAGATCAACAATGTTCTTTTTGATAAGGTGACAAAAGAGCCGTTAGTGGTGATCGATTTGGATACGGCGATGCCGGGCATCGTGGGCAATGATTTCGGTGATGCGATCCGTTTTGCGGCCAACTATGTGGAAGAGGACTGTAAGAATCTGGAGTTCGTGGGCGTCAATATGAATGTGTATTCGGCGTTTACGGAAGGTTTCTTAAAGTATACGGCAAAGGCGCTGACCGACGCGGAGATCGATACGCTGGCACTCAGCAGCTTCGCAATTACAGTGGAACTGGCGACCCGCTTCCTGGATGATTATATCCTAGGCGACCCGTATTTCCACATCAATTATCCGGATCATAATCTGGTGCGTACCCGCTGTCAGATTGCGCTGGCAAAGGATATGCTGGTGAAGATGGATGAGATGGAGAGAGTTGTGAGAGAGTGCGTGGAGAAGTATAAATAGGATTTTAGAGGGCATTCCGAGGAGGCTGACGAGGAGTGCCCTTCATTGAAGTTGAAAAGTTGAGAAAACAAAAGGTTAATAAATGCAATGTTTTGCTTGTTTATAGGAAAATGATATGATAAAATAACATATAAGAGCAATTGTGTTACAAGGTGGTAGCCTCCCGTACTTAAGAAGGGAGGTGGTGCGGGTGGAAATGTTTACATTTCAGGATCTGATCCTGTTTGCAACGTTTTTAATCTCACTGCTTTCCTACATAGATAGGAACAACAAGCGAAAATAAATAAGCCTACCTTGTTACTTGGCCGTTCAAGGTAGGCTTAAATCTTACCAACGAGGCTAACCACTTTGTGGGCGGTTGCTCCTTCTAAGGATATTATAGCCGTATTTTAGAAAAATGTAAATAGTTTTAAGGGTATACAGTTGAGAAAACTCAAAGTTAACAGTAATAAATAAGCGATGGAGACGAATGATAGGAGGAAACGATGGCTGATACAATGATCAACGATAAAATGAAACAGGCGCTTAAACTGCGAAATATGAAGCAGGTGGATCTGGTTGCAAAAACCGGAATTGATAAAAGTCAGATCAGTTCCTATCTGTCCGGCAAGTATAAGCCGAAGCAGGAGAATCTCAGTTTGATCGCAATGGCTCTGGATGTGGACGAATACTGGCTGATGGGACAGGATGTTCCGATGGAACGTGTTCAGACCGGTGAGGCGGCAGAGGGGCAGGTGTGCCGCGTGGAAGCGTACGCGAAGCAGATTTACGGCTCCAGAGAGCAGGAGCAGGTATGGAAGTTATATGAGCGGCTCTCTGAGGAGAACCGTATGCGGGCGAAGTCGTATATGGAGAAGCTGTTTGCGGTGCAGAAGATGGAAGACGTTTTGAATGAATAGGAGAATGGTATGCAGTATTACGGTACATTAGGCCCGTCCTGCAGTTCGGTGGATACGTTGGTGAAAATGTTTGAGGCCGGTATGACGGGTGTGCGTTTAAATTTGTCTCACGGAAATTTGGATGAAAATGGTCATTGGCTGGAAATGCTGTTTGAGGCGGCAAAGCGATGCAAAGTGCACCAGCCGCAGGTGCTGATCGACCTTCAAGGGCCGGAGCTGCGGCTGGGTAAGATATACAAGCAGATAACTATAAATGAGGGGGACCAGGTAATCTTCGGAGACGGAGGTATTCCGGTTCCGAAGATTTTCCTAGCCTATGCAGGGATTGGGGATCGCCTGCTGGTGGATGATGGTAAACTGGAGTTTACCGTAGAGTTCGCCCAACCATTGTTTATCAGTGCCCGCGTAACCCGGGGCGGAGGTATCAAATCGGGCAAGAGTCTGGCAATCGTTGGAAAGGAGCTCCCAATGCCGACTTTGACCGAGAATGATCGGAAAAATATTGGTCTTGCTTCGCAGTACGGTGTGACCGGGGTCATGCTGCCGTTTGTGCGGGGCAAGGAGGATCTGCTGACGTTGCGCCGTGCGTTGGAGGACGCAGGAGCAGGTCATGTAAAAATTTTCGCCAAGATTGAAAATATGCAGGGGGTGAACGCCCTGAAGGAATTGCTTCCCTATTGTGACCATGTGGTCATTGCCCGCGGTGATCTTGGCAATGCGATGCCGCTTTGGAAACTTCCGGGTGTGCAGAAGGAACTGGCATTCAAGTGCAGACAAGCGGATAAACCGTTTATGGTCGTGACTCAGATGCTGGATTCGATGCATGAAAGAGCGGTTCCGACCCGTGCGGAAGTTCTGGATATTTATAATGCTGTCTTGGACGGTGCATCGTCACTGATGCTGACCGGTGAGACCGCAGCCGGAAAATATCCGGCCGAGGCGATGGATTATCTGGTTAAGACCGGTCGTGAGGCCGAAGCGGATCAGAATTTTTGTTTCTGCCGCTGTTTTGCCCAGCGGTAGATGGTCGAGTTTTCTGCCGGGCAGTGAGTGAGAGCGCCGGATAATGCCTTTTCGATAGCGTCTCTGGAGTAATGTTTATAAGGAATGAGCAAATCCGGGAGCTCTAAGTGGATGGTTTTGCATTTCCTACATTTCAGCCTGCGAAGGCGGAAGATGATTTCTTCGCCGGTGGCGCTGATCACCTGTCTGCATTTGGAATCCCTTACGTACATGTTGCCGCCGCAGCGAGGACATGACCGAGATTCTCTGGCTTTGATGTAATAGGCTCCATTTTTCATGAGTACTTCATAATTTTCCAGAATTATCATATGTACACCTGCCTATCCATGTGGGAATCGTTGAGTAAGTTTTACCTAAAAATGACGACAAAAAACACGCAACACGGGTGTGCTTTATAAATAAAACGGAAATTTTGGAGATTTGTGACCGAAATTTAGAAAAAAATAGAAATTAAAAAGAAAAAACGGTGTGACAAAGAGAAGAGATGTCTTTGCCACACCGTTTTGGTATGATTCGATAGTTATTTTATTTATTTTCTTCCCACATTTTCACCGGCATGCCGTTTACTTTCACATTGTCTTCGACGGCAATGATCAGGCATCGGCGGCCTTCGATGAAGCGGGTTTCCACCAGATCCAGGCGATCCGGGTTTACTTTGATGTCCACATCCGGAGTTTTTACGGCGAATTTTCCGGTTCCGGTGATGGCCGGTACCAGGATGGATGTGTTTTCGCCGGCGGCTTCTTCGTAGACCTGGTCGAAGCGTTCCAAACGCTCCGGTTCTACGCCGCTCTTTTCTAAGAGATCTTTCACTTCCGGCTTGGAGAGTCGGAGCGGTTCCTGATCTTCTTTATGTTCTTCCGCCATCTCGGTGAGATTTTCATGGATCTGACGGACAATGGTGTAGTCGCACTCCTCGCCCAGGGTTCCGGACAGGACTTCCTGGAAGGCCTCTTTCTGTGCCTTGAAGGAGATCGGTGACGGAGCGCCGAGGCAGGTGTCGATGAATTCGTAGTGCAGCTCCTCCGGGTTTTTGGAGAAGTAGAGGAGGCTGTGAATGTCGGTGCTACGGTCGTTGAAGGCCGGGAACAGGAAGCCGGTCATCGGCGGCTGTACCCACCAGTCGCGGGGCCGTTCCTCGATTTGGTTGGTGGCCTCATTGTAGGAAAGTCCCGGCTCGGAAAGTTTTACCGGGCAGATACAGCAGAGGATGTGGTTGTAAACTTCCTCGGACATGTCGAACATTTCCTCGTCGTCTTTTGCTTTTCCCGGAACGTCGTAGGCGCTGTGGATGAGGATGATGTAGTAGTTCTCACCGTAGTCGTAGTTTTCGATCACTTTCTGATAGAAGTTTTCTACCACTTCGTCGTCGCCAAGTTTGTCTTCGCGCAGTTTCATTAAGAGGGCATGGGCGCTGTCCTCGCCTTCGTCGTGGATGGAGAACTCCAGGTTGTGGAGGTTTTTCCCGATTCCGCCGGACAAGGTCTTTTTGAAGATCTCGTAGTATTTGAAGATCTCTTCCTCGGACAGGGCGAAGAAGGCCTCGCGGAATTTTGTTTTGATCTGCTTTTCTGCGTCCACGTAGCATCCGCAGATGCGGGTGATGGCGTTTTTATCTTTCTTAAATTGCTTTTTGATCTCTGCAATTTCGCGTTTGTTCATATGTGTCTCCTGTTTGGGTCAAAATTGATATCGGTGGTCCCGATCGGGCCTACAGTGCGATCAGACTTTCGTCATCCGGCACATACAGTTTGCCGCCGTAATAGCGCTTGCCCTCGTTTTTGTAGAGGCGCTCGCGGCCGGCGATGTTGCTGTCCTCTGTATGCCAGAGTACCAGATTCGGAATCTGCATGGCCTGGGCTAACTCGCAGGCTTCTTTGACGGTGCTGTGATGCTTTTCGTACGGTTTGTAGATCTCACGGTCGCCGTAGAGGCAGAAGGCCTCGTGGAGCAGCCAGTCGCTGCCCTTGACGTATTTTTCACACTTTTCGTTGTATGGCTCGTCGCCGAGGCAGGTCAGCTTGAGACCGTTGTTGAGACGCAGGGTGAAACCGAACTGTTTGGCTTTTGTGGAGTGGATATCGAAGAAGGTGACATCGTAGCTTAAAATATGGCGCGTTTCGCCGTCCTTTAAGGTCTCCAGGTGGATCCGGTCGCCGATCATGTTATAAAATTTGGCCTGAATGGTCAGACGGCAAAGCGTTTTGATCGTCTCTGCCAGATCTTCGTGGCAGTAGATATAGGCGTCACCCTCGTACTCGCCTTTTCGCATCTTGGTCGCGATCATACGGATCATCCAGACAACACCGAGGATATGGTCCGTATGTTCATGGGTCACAAACAGGTGGTGAATGCTGGTGATCGGGACGCGCATATGTTCCAGAATACGAAGGATTCCGTTGCCGCCTCCGGCATCGACCATAAAGTATTCGTCGCTGTCGCGCAGTGCAAAACATGTATTATAAAGCTCGGTCACAGCTGCATTGCCGGTTCCGAAAACATAAAGAAGCTCTCTGTCCATGAAAAATTTCCCCTTTCCGGTCATGGTTCTTTTATTGTCTTTTAAATACGAATATGTTACTATAAAATAGAAGGAAAAGCAATTGCCAGAGGGATAAAAATGTGGGAAAAGATGGGGTTCCCGAAGGCATTGTCAGAGAGGGGTATTTGATATGAGAGATTTGGATTATTTACGCCTGTTGGCGAAACAGTTCCCGACAGTGAAAGCTGCCTCCGGTGAGATTATCAACCTGAAGGCGATCTGTGGACTTCCAAAAGGAACGGAGTATTTCTTCAGTGATCTGCACGGTGAATATGAGGCGTTTATTCACCTGCTCCGCAGTGCATCCGGTATGATTCGCGAAAAGATTGCGGATACCTTTGGTTATCTGATTTCCAAGGAAGAGGAGACGGCTCTTGCGAACCTGATCTACTATCCGGACAAAGCCCTTAGAAAGATCAAAAAAGAGGGTGGATTTACCGAGGACTGGCAGAGAATTACGATCTATCGTCTCGTAAAGATGTGTAAGAATGTTTCTACAAAGTATTCCAGATCCAAAGTGCGTAAGACGATGCAGGCAGATTTCGCTTATATTATGGATGAGCTGCTTCACGTTGACTACAGCGATGAGAATAAGAAGCTCTATTATGAGGAGATTATTTCTTCTATTATCTCCGGCGGAATGGGTCATGAGTTTATCAAGGCCCTCTGTGAACTGGTGCAGAACCTGACGATCGACAACCTGCATATCATCGGCGATATTTTTGACCGAGGTGCGCGTCCGGACTTTATTATGGAAGAACTGATCCAGTTCCATGACGTGGATATCCAGTGGGGTAACCACGATATCTCCTGGATGGGTGCGGCGACAGGCAACCTGGCTTGTATCTGTAACGTGCTCCGTATCGCGATCCGTTACAACTGCTTCGACCTTCTGGAGGATGGTTACGGCATCAACCTTCGTCCGCTGTCTATGTTTGCGGCAAAGGTTTACAAGGATGATGCATGTGAACTGTTTATGCCGAAGATCCTCGATGAAAATATTTATGATGCGGTAGACCCGGGTCTTGCAGCGAAGATGCATAAGGCGATCGCGGTGATCCAGTTTAAGGTGGAGAGCCAGATCATCAAGCGTCGTCCGGAATTTGATATGGATGACCGTCTGCATCTGTCCAATGTGGACTTTGCGAAGGGCACCGTAACAATCAAGGGCAAAGAGTATCCGATGAAGGATATGAACTTCCCGACGATCGATCCGAAGGATCCGATCAAGCTGTCTAAGGAAGAGGAAGAACTGATGAATATTCTTCGTGTTTCCTTTAAGCACAGCACAAACCTGAACCGCCACATCAAATTCGTATACTCTCATGGTGCAATGTACAAGTGTACAAACGGAAATCTCCTGTACCATGGATGTATTCCGATGAAGGAAAATGGTGAGTTCGACCAGTTAAATATCAAGGGTATTATCTACTCCGGCAAACGTCTCCTTGACTATATTGAGGATGTGGTGAAGATGGCTTACTTCCTTCCGGAGGATGATCCGAATAAAGAATGGTGCATGGACTTCGTATGGTACTTATGGTGCGGCCCGAAGTCTCCGGTATTCGGTAAGGACAATATGGCGACCTTTGAGAACTACTTTGTAGCGGATAAGGCAACCCATAAGGAGAATATGAACCCGTACTACAAGCTGATGCAGAAGGAAGAGATCTGCGATAAGATCCTCAAGGAATTTGGTCTTCCGGCTGAGGGATCCCATATCATCAACGGTCATGTTCCGGTTAAGTTAAAAGATGGTGAGAGCCCGATCAAGGGTAACGGCAAGCTGTTCGTTATCGACGGCGGTCTTTCCAAGTCCTATCAGCCAAAGACCGGTATCGCAGGTTATACATTGATCTTCAATTCCCGCCATCTGGCGTTAGCTGAGCACAAGCCGTTCCACAGGGATCAGGAGAATACACCGAAGGTTACGATCGTAGAGCAGATGCAGAAGCGTGTGATGGTAGGAGATACCGATAAGGGCACCGAGCTGAAGAAGCAGATCAACGACCTGAACGAGCTGGTTGCAGCATACCGCGGCGGTATTATTAAAGAAAAGATGGAGTAATGACTGAATGAACAAAGATGAATTTTTAAGAGGCCTGGAGGAAGCTCTTGCCGGTGAGGTGCCGGCGGCTGTGATCCGGGATAACGTAAAGTATTACGACTCTTACATCTCACAGGAGACGGCAAAGGGCCGCACTGTGGATGAAATCGTAGCAGAGATCGGTGATGCCAGGATCGTGGCAAAGACGATCGTGGAACATGCGGAGGCAGAAGGTACGGCGAGCCAGGATTCCGGCTCTGAGAGTTACCGGGATGCATCTTACGGCGGTTCCGGCAGAGCGTCGGATTCTTATGAGCAATCTGCGAACCGCGGTTTTGGTGTGCACTATATTGATCTGAATAAGTGGTACTGGAAACTGCTTCTGATCGTGATCGGTCTGCTGATCGTGACGACGGTGCTTCGCATCGTGGGTGCGGTCTTCGCAATTGTCGGCGGTATTGTTTCCTTGCTGGTGCGTTTTGCGGCGCCGGTGATGATTGTCCTGTTACTGATTTGGTTCATAAAAGGTTTAAAACGATAAAAAATTGTTTTTCAAGAGAATGTCCGTTTTGTGCTGGAAAAATCCGCGCAAGACGGACATTTGTTTTGTGACAATGGAAAAATGTAACAAAAAACTTATAGTAATTATTAAAAATATATGAATTTCCTATAGTGGGTTGACAAAAATGGGATTTACAAATATAATTTGTTTGTAACAAGATGTAACAATTTTGTAACAATCGAAAAGGAAATTTTATTAATGTTAAAAAATCTTATAAAAACCATCGGCTTATTCGCTTTCTGTGCAGCAGTTATGACAGCGATGCCGTTAACTACATATGCAGATCAGAAGAGTCCGGAATATCAGACCAGTACTTCTATGGTTGTCCGCGTGGAGGAAGCAATTGTTGATGTGTATGCAGCTCCGGAAGGAAGTTCCGAAGTTGTTGCCAAGGCTTGTAAGGGAGAGACCTATGAAGTCCTTGAAATGGCAGGCGGGAAATGGGCCCGTGTTCATATTGCCGGCCGTGAAGGCTATATGAATGTTGGCGATACAGCGACAACTGTAGCTGAGACCGTGGAAGAGGTTGTGGTAAACCCGACGGAAGCGAAGAGAGAGGAAATTGTTGAGTATGCGAAGCAGTTTATCGGTAACCCGTACGTTTGGGGTGGAACCGATCCGCACCGCGGTGCAGACTGCTCCGGCTTTACTTCTTATATTTTAAGAAATGTCGCAGGTGTGCATCTGTCTCATTCTTCCCGTGCACAGGTCAATGAAGGCCGCCGCATCAGCGTGGAAGAAGTAAGACCGGGCGATCTGGTATTCTATGGAAGCGGCAGCCGTATCAATCACGTGGCAATTTATGCCGGCGACGGCCAGATTGTACATGCTTCTACGGAGCGTACCGGAATCAAGATGTCCAGATGGGACTACCGTGCGCCGATCGCAGTGGTAAACGTACTGGGTGACTAGCAGGGAATGATGGGGATTTGCCCCGGGATTACAATGGAACAACATTTTTCGAAAGAAATAATAAGGAAACGTTCTGCTTCACAGATGTGAGTGTATCTGTGAAGCGGGACGTTTTTTGACATTACTTTCGATTTCGTTTGATCACCTGGAATACTTTCGCCTTCTCCAGTGTTTTTGCCACTGTGTAGAAGATCAGGGAGTCCACCGGCCACTGGATGAGGTTCTTGACGGCGCGAGCCGGAAGAATTACCAGATATCCTTTTCCGTTCAGAAGGGACAGCCAGTAGGTGCCGAGGATGATGTTGACCAGTACGGCTACGACCAGTTTTGCCACCAGCATACGCGGCAGACTTAACGGACGTTTGTAGAGGAACATGCCGTAAATGAAGGCCGCTAACATCGCATTGAGGGTGAAGCCCGGCATAAAGCCGCCGTCCGGCTTGATCATAAATTTGATCAGGTCCATGGCGCCGCCGAAGAAGGCGCCTACCACCGGTCCGAACAGGTAGTCTACCAGTTCGTTTGGAAGGGAGCCGAAACCGATCTTCAGGTTGGGAGTCACATTGATGGATGCGAAGGAGCCGAGGACAATGGCCATGGCGCCGAACATCGCGCAGCATGTGATCGTGTTTACATGTTTGAATTCATGGTAGGAATCAGAAATCAAAGCAAGTAATTTTTTCATAAAAAATACCTCCTTTGCAGAACCTGACCGCAGCAGGAGATACGTAAAGAATCTTCTGATACAGCGGGATGCGACATATGTACCGCAGCAAATTCCTCGCGTTTCCACGGAGAAATTTCTTTCGTCCAGCCGGCAACTCCCCGTCCGTCTGGCACTTGACGCACATATCTCTACTCTGCATATTTTGTTGGTTTCATCATAGCACACATCCCATAAAAAGAAAAGTCATGAAATGGAAAATTATGGTTTGCGAATATTTTTGTCCGGAAGGAACCATACTATGGTTGTAGTCAATAAACAAACATTTTAGGAGGTACTTCTCATGTCTAAGAACTACGATATGGACAACAACCAGAACAATTCCAGAAACAACAGCAGCAACAATGGCCAGAATAACTCCAGAAACAACAGCAACAACAATAGCCAGAACAACTCCAGAAACAACAGCAACAATAACTCCAAGAACAACAGCAGAGACTGCAAGGATTACTAGGATTCTGATTTCTGCGTCATGAACTGA
>JAFSFU010000251.1 GCA_017435025.1 Lachnospiraceae bacterium
CATCAAATCCCATACCGCCGGCAAAAATTCCTTCTTTGGAATCGCGTGGCGCACGTTTCATGATATCTGCCTCGCTCTTTTCCATACCGAGGGCCAGCGCCGGGAAACAATCTGTGATCAGGTTGATCCAGAGAAGATGAACCGGTTCCAAAATCGTAAATCCAAGGAGTGTCGCAAAGAAAATAGACAATACCTCGGAAAGGTTGGAAGCCAGAAGGAACTGGATTGCTTTTCGGATGTTGTCGTAAATTCTTCTGCCCTCTTCCACTGCAGATACAATGGTCGCGAAGTTATCGTCTGCAAGAACCATATCAGCCACATTCTTTGTAACGTCTGTACCGGTAATACCCATTCCGATACCGATATCTGCACTCTTGATGGACGGGGCATCGTTGACTCCGTCTCCGGTCATGGCCGTCACTTTGCTTTTTGCTTTCCATCCGTTTACGATACGAACTTTGTGTTCCGGCTGCACACGGGCGTAAACCGAAAACTGCTCAATCTTTTGGGCAAATTCTTCGTCACTCATCTCATTGAGCATCGAGCCGGTGATCGCCTGACTGGCATCTTTGATGATTCCAAGCTCCATAGCAATGGCAACTGCCGTATCTTTGTGGTCTCCGGTGATCATGATCGGGCGGATGCCTGCATCCCGGCACTTGGCAATCGCAGCTTTGACTTCCGGACGAACCGGATCGATCATACCGGAAAGTCCCAGATACGTCAGATCCTGCTCCAGATATTCCGGACTGAAATCTGCCGGTTTGGCATCCCATACACGCTCCGCTGCACAGAGAACACGAAGCGCATGATCTGCCATTTCTTTATTGTTTTTTAAGATGGACTCCCGGATCCAGTCAGTCATCGGAACAATCTTTCCATTCACATAGGCTTTGGTACAGCGCTTTAAAACTTCATCCGGAGCACCTTTGGTGAACTGGATCCACTCACCGGTGTCTCCTTCAGTGCCTCTCCACACATCTGTCCCCAGCGTTTTCGCTTTCTGCGGATGGATTTCGTGAACTGTTGACATCATCTTACGCATCGAATCAAACGGTGCCTCGCCCACACGCACATATACTGCTTTTAACTGGTCTTTTGGCATGCCGTTTTTATTAGCGTCATTGACCAGGGCGCACTCGGTCGGTTCACCAGCAGCTTCGCCTGAATCTGCATCCAGCTCTGCATCTGAGCAGAGAGCCATGGCAATTACAAGCTTTTTCTCGCTGTCTGCCGCATGATCCACAACGGTCATCTTATTCTGTGTTAAAGTTCCGGTCTTATCGGAACAAATAATCTGCGTACATCCCAGCGTCTCTACTGCCGTTAATTTGCGGATGATCGCATTCCTGCGGGACATATTGGTGACACCGATGGAAAGTACGATGGTTACCACCGCCGCCAGACCTTCCGGAATTGCCGCCACTGCAAGAGAAACGGCTACCATAAAGCTGTCTAAGATCGTATCACCGGTGATTCCTTCCGGGGTGCCGAATGCTCTCGTGATGCCAACTGCAAAAATCACCATACTGATGCCCACAACCAAAATGGTCAGCATCCGGCTCAGCTGGTTCATCTTAATCTGCAGTGGAGTTTCTTCGTCCTGGGCTTTTGCAAGTGCGTCTGCAATCTTTCCCATTTCCGTATTCATTCCGGTTCCCGTTACCACTGCACGGCCGCGTCCATATACTACAGTAGAACCCATGTACATCATATTCTTCCGGTCGCCCAGCGGAACCTCTTTCTCTCCGCCGAGATTTAACACATCTGCGATCTTATTGACCGGAACTGATTCACCGGTCAGTGCCGCCTCTTCGATTTTCATGCTGGCGCTTTCTATGATTCGTCCGTCAGCCGGAACGGAATCGCCGGCTTCTAAAACAACCACATCGCCCGG
>JAFSFU010000252.1 GCA_017435025.1 Lachnospiraceae bacterium
CATCATGATCTGTTCTCTCTTTTTATCCGCATCTTTCGTTAACATAAAAACACCGCCTTCCTGATATAACCATTATACCATGAATGCGGTGATAAATGTAGAAAAGCCCGAGCGGATGCTCGGGACTTTGTCTACAGTCTGAGCTCTCGTAGAGATACGAGAGTTTTTTTGCTGTGTCTTTGTTTGGTAAAAAATGGAGTATTAAAACTTTATAAAATCGTTCATATGCGTACTGGGCACACTAGAATCTGTCTTGTGGCCATGTTATAATACCCGTACAGAATTCCTCTGCATGAGTGGAGGAACGTAATGACCGTAAGAAAGACATTTAAAGAACTGACAATCAAAGATAACTTTATGTTTGGTGCAGTTATGTGTAAGGAAGATAACTGCAGGCGTTTACTGGAACTGATATTAGATGTGCCGATTGCCAGAGTGGAAGTGAGCAAAGAGAAATCTATCATTTATCACCCGGAGTATAAGGGAGTCCGCCTGGATGTATATGCTAAAGATGAAAAAAATACACATTTCAATGTGGAAATGCAGGCGGTACCCAAGGAAGCGCTCGGGAAACGTGCCAGATATTACCACAGTCAGATTGATATGGAGATGCTGGTGTCCGGAGCAGAGTATCCGGAACTAGCCAATTCGTATGTGATATTTATTTGTGATTTTGACCCTTTTGGTTGGGGGAAGTACCGTTATACATTTCGTAATCTATGTCTGGAAGAAGATATGGCAGAGATAGATGATGGATGTGAGACGATCTTTCTGAATACAAAAGGAATGAATGACAGGGATGTACCGCTGGCCCTGAAACGGTTTTTAGAGTATGTGGGTGCAGATCTGCCATCCAGTACAGCGGATTTCGGGGATGAATTTGTAGCACAGCTTCAGAAGACAGTAAAGAATGTAAAGGAAAGCCGGAGAATGGAGGGACGTTATATGTTGACAGAGTTGTTGATGCAGGATGAGCGCAGGGCCGGCCGTATCGAGGGTCACGAAGCCGGCCGTATCGAGGGTCACGAATCTGGTAAACTTGAAGCGCGTAAGGATTCCATATTGGAACAGTTATCTGAGATAGGGAATGTACCAGGTGCACTGATTGAGCGTATCAAGGGTGAAACGGATATGGACAGACTCAGATTTTGGACGAGACTGGTAATAAGAGTGGATTCGGTCGAGCAGTTTATGAAAGAATTATAAGGAGTTCGGCAGAGATGCCGAAAAGCAAATCTATTTGATCAAGTAACAAATCTGCGGCAGATGTTTTCGTTTGGCATTTGCCGTCAAAATATCATGCCGATTCAGGCAAAGCAGCAAAGAAGATGCAGAGGAATTCTGGTTTTTTGGTTATTACAATACAGTATATATAAGACGGTATCGGTATATGTAATCGATACTGTCTATTTTTTTGAGGAAAAAAATTTTTTTGCATTTTTATAATGTAGTCATAATTAAAAAATGAGAGGAGAAATGAGTATGAGTAAGAAGAGAAAGGTTGTTTTGGGTTTGACAATATTGGTTGGTCTTTTTTGTATGGCCATAGGAATTACCGCTGCCGCGAAAGAAAATGAGCCGCAGCTTCTTCACACGGAGGTTACCGATGATCTTACTGCGTATTATGTGAAAGAGAAAGGGGAGTATTATTTATATACGGTTGTAGAAGAGAAGAAATCGGAAGAAGAAATTCAGGCATATAGGGGGGCGTGTACGGATCCGGTTGAAACAAAATTGATGGAAGAAGACTGGAGGAAACTGGTTGCCGCCGGACATAGTGAGGGGTGCGAGGCTTATCTGCTAGAGGATGCAGAGTGCTATCGCACCTGTTTCGTTATGAAATTGGAGAAGGATTGGATTAATAAAGAGATGCTGGAGGAGTGGGAAAAATAATTTTTTCACTTTGTATACTGTTGTTGTAAATATAAATCACGAAGGAAAAGGAGAAAGAGATATGAGTAGAAATTATTTAAATGGAAAGGTAGAAAAAATGATGAAAGGATTAAAGAGAAGAATTCGTAAAAGTGCAGCGAGTTCGATGGCAGTGCTGATGACTCTGTTAACACTGGCCGGTACATTCCAGAATGGAATGATCACTGCTGAAGCTGCCACACCGAGCGTCGTTTATCAGGCGCACAGTTCCGGATTGGGCTGGTTAGGAGATGTGTCCAACGGTGCAACGGCCGGTACGGAAGGTCAGAGCCGTGCGGTTGAGTGTGTGACCATCGAAGTAAAAGGTATGAGCGGCGGTATCCGGTACCGCGTACACATGGCAGAGAAGGGATGGTCTGATTGGGTGTATGACGACAGACCGTGCGGTACAACCGGAGAAGGCCGCAGAACCGAAGCCATTGAGATTCAGCTGACCGGCGAGATTGCGAAGCATTACGATGTGGAATATCGTACACATTGCCAAAATGTTGGATGGACATCCTGGCAGAGAAGCGGTGTGGCAGGTACAACCGGCCAGAGTCTCCGAATGGAAGCATTCCAGGTTCGTCTTGTAAAGAAGGCATCTGCGAATAACAACACAACTACTACAACGACCGGCAGCACAACCATGAGCAGTGCTCTTTACGGTACATCCGGTGGCAAGATCACCTGTGGCTTCGATGGCTACACAAGTATCAATGGACGTCATGAAGGCGTCGACCTTAAGAAAGGTCAGGATGCAAAAGTGTACAGCCTGACAGACGGTGTTATCACAAGGGTATCAGAAGGTGCAGAAGGTTCCGAAGGTCTTTCTACGATCGCAATCTACAATCAGGCTGCCAATAAGACCGTTGTTTATCTGCACTCTAATCCGGTCAATTCCTTAAAAGCCGGTCAGACTGTAAAACGCGGTCAGCAGATCGCAACCGAGTCCTGGAGAGGCTGTGCCAAGGCAAAGGATGCACATACACATGTGGAGGTGAGAAATGGCAAGCAGACCGGTGCTGCGAAAAGCGTTGGTGACAGCAAACTGGATAACCCTAATCCGAGCAGTTTCTGGAAGAGTCAGGGTTACACAGTAAAGTAAAGGCGGAAGAGAGACCTTGATAGAATGTAACATACTCTAAAAAGCCGGAGGCGGTACCGAATGGTACTGTCTCCGGCTTTTTTGCGTTTATGGAGAGGAAAAACATACGAAGTGAATTGTTGTTGTCAGAATCTGTGAAGTTCGATATAATAAGGCTACGAAATAGTTACCGAGGTGAGTGGAATGCAGAAAAAGAAATGGTTATATATTATTTTGCTGCTTGTGTTTGTGGCCAGTGCGGTAATGCTGGTACAAAATACGATTGAGACACGTAAGGCCGAAGAGGCAAGACGTTTGGCAGAAGAAATGGCTAAGATGACAACGGAAGCGGTGGAGACAACGGAAGCTCCGACTACCGAAGCACCGACCGAGCCGGAGCCGACGGAAGAACCGGAAGAAACAGATCCGTACTATGCGGATGAATATACGGCTGAGCTGAAAAAGATGAATCTGAAAACACTGCAGGATCAAAATCCAGATATTTTGGGTTGGATCATGATCCCGGATTCGAAACTTTCTTACCCGTATTTGCAGGGTGAGGATAATGATTATTATTTGAATCACACATGGGAGCATGTAGAGACGATTGCAGGTTCCATCTATCTGGAACATTTGGTGAACGGAGATTTATCGGATTACAATACAATCATTTATGGACACCGTATGCGCGATAAGTCCATGTTTGGTAATCTGACTTATTTTACAGATCCGGAGTATCTGGAGGAACATCCGCACGTGTATCTGGTCAATGATGAAGGCTGTTATACATATCGTATTTTCTCGGCTCATGAAGCCGGTGTGACGGAGCAGACTTACCGCATCGGTGAAGTGGACGAAGAAGGACGCCAGATGTATATCGACTGGGCGATGGATCATTCTGTGATCGATACAGGCGTGGAACCGACCACAGACCAGCGTATTTTGACGATGGTAACCTGTACCGGAAAGGGATACGATGCCCGTTGGGTAGTTCAGGGATATCTGGTTGGTGTGGATCCAAAGACCGATGAAGATCGAGCGGCATTGGAAACGGCAGAAGATGAAACCGAAGAGGTCGAAGAAACTGAATAAAGAAATAGCAATCCCTCTCGCGAGTAGAATCGTGAGAGGGATTTTTATGTCTGAAGGAAATCATGTTACATCTGACCGGTTACTTTCAGATAAGTAGCCAGTTCGTTTTCTAAAGCAATACGGAGTCCGCGTTCGTCCAGCTGGAAGTGACAGTTGTGGTGCGGTGTGGATGTGATCGGGCGTTCCGGATCAGCCATACCCACATGGAAGAATGCACCCGGTTTTTCCATCACATAGTATGCGAAGTCTTCTCCGCCGAGGGAAGTCTCTTTTTCAATCACGTTGTAGCCCATTTCGCCGGATGCGGCAGCGATCACATCGGCATAGGACGGTGTGTTGACGGTTGCCGGATAACCGACGGTTGTAGTCACGTCACAAGTAAGACCATATGCATTACAGATACCGTTGGATACGGCTTTGATGGTATCGAAGATATTGAGGATCAGCTGGTTATCCAGGGTACGAACGTTACCGCCGAGTGTTACTGTGTCGGTGATGATATTCGGGTACTGACCGCCATTGATGTAGGATACGGTGAATACGCCGCATGCGGTCGGATCTTTCTTTTCTGCCAGGATCTGGTTCAGGGAGGATGCGACCATACATGCTACAGGGACCGGATTCAGTGCCTCGTGCGGAGAACTGCCGTGACCGCCTTTGCCGTGGATGGTGATCTCATAAACGCCGATGGCAGCAGAGCTGACACCATGACATACTTCAACGGTATTTAACGGAAGACCGGAGGAGCAGTGCATACCGAAGATCACGTCAATGTCTTTCATCACACCGTCTGCGCAGAGCTGCTTTGCGCCGCCCGGAAGTTTCTCTTCTGCGGACTGGAATACAAATTTTACAGTACCCTTCACCAGTTCTTTATGGGAGGAAAGGATTTCTGCCAGAGTCAGAAGACATGCCACGTGGGTGTCATGTCCGCAGGCATGCATAACACCAGGAGTCTGGGATTTGTACGGAAGATCGTTCTCTTCGTCCACCGGAAGGGCATCGATATCGGCGCGGAATGCGATACACGGACCATCCAGTTCACCTTTTAAGATACCGACGGTGCTGGTGCCGGAGATTCCCTCCTGCAGTTCTACGCCCATGCGTTTCAGATTTTCACGGATGTACTCCGCTGTTTTATATTCTTCAAAAGACAGCTCAGGATTTGCATGGAGATGATGACGGGTTTCCATTAACTGATTCTCGTAAGAATCCACAAGAGCTTTGACCATTTCTTTCATAATTCGAGTTCCTTTCTTAGTGAGATAATACATACTAATATCTTATAATCAAATGGGAAATTTTCAAAGTCTTTTTTGCATGAAATTGGTGAAAATCCATAGGGATGTGGTAGAATAGAAGAGATGACGAACGGAGGGAAATTATGATTGATCTGGATGGAATGATTTCGATTCCTTTTTTAAAAAAGAGTGTGTTTACAGGCAGCCACAGGGGCATGAATTTTATGCTGAAAAAGATTAGCGATGATGCGGGTGATCGCATCTGCACGATCGCATGGCCGGGTCCGTTCAACTTCGCGGTGACGGACGACGAGAAAAAGGTTTCCCATGAAACAGACTTCAGTAAGGATGGAATCTTAGATGCAGTAAAGTGGCTCAACGAGCATTATGAAGCTGAATTTTTGAAGAGGTAGCCGGGAGGTTTAAGATGGCGGCAAAAAAGAAATATAACATGATCACGGATCATCCGGGAAAAGCGCTTTTGATGTTTGTGATCCCGATGATCCTGGGAAATCTGTTTCAGCAGTTTTACAATATTACAGACTCGGTGATCGTGGGACGATTTGTGGGTGAGCAGGCGCTGGCGGCAGTTGGTGCATCCTATGCGATCACTAACGTCTTTATCGCAATCGCGATCGGCGGTGGAAACGGCAGTGCGGTGGTCATCGCGCAGTTTCTGGGAGCCGGAAAACTGGGGAAAATGAAGACGGCGGTCTATACGACACTGATCAATTTCCTGGCAATTTCTGTATGTCTCGGTTTGTTTGGTGTGATCTTGAATGATCAGATCCTCCATTGGGTCAACACTCCGGCAGACGTTTTTTCGGATGCAGCGATCTATCTGGCGATTTATTTTATGGGTCTGCCGTTTTTGTTTATGTACAACGTGCAGGCATCAATCTTCAACTCACTTGGTGATTCCAAGAAACCGCTGTATCTGCTGGTGTTCTCCTCTCTGTTGAACATCGTACTGGATCTGGTTTTTGTTGTCTATTTTGCTCAGGGAGTGCGCGGTGTAGCGATTGCAACATTGATCGCTCAGGGAACATCGGCGGTAATCTCGTTCCTGCTTCTGATGAAGAAGTTAAAAACATACGAGACCGATGCGTTTTACGGGTATTATGATAAGACGATGGTGCGGTCCATGGTTCGAATCGCGGTACCGTCCACACTGCAGCAGTCCATTGTTCACATCGGAATCTTGCTGGTGCAGTCCGTGGTCAATGGATTTGGCTCAGCGGCAATGGCCGGTTACTCGGCAGGAACACGCATTGAATCCCTCAGCATTGTGCCGATGATCGCAATCGGCAATGCCATGTCCACATTTACGGCCCAGAATATTGGTGCCGGCAAACTGGAGCGCGTCAAAGAGGGATATAAGATGTGTTATGTGCTGATCTTTGGCGCAGGAATATTCCTCTGCGTACTGTACCAGCTGTTCGGCGGATTCTTCGTATCCATGTTCTTAGAAGACACCAGCGGTGAAGCGTACGCAGTCGGCATTGCATTTGTGAAGTTCCTGGCATTTTTCTATTCCTTTATCGGACTTAAGCAGGCGACGGACGGATTGCTCCGCGGAGCAGGCGATGTGGTGGCGTTTACCACAGCCAACCTGGTGAACTTATCCATTCGTGTGATCGTGACCAACGTGTTTGCACCAATTTATGGAATTCATGTGGCATGGATGGCGGTGCCGATGGGATGGGCGGCCAACTATATCATTTCCTTCAGCTGGTATCTGACCGGCAAGTGGAAGCGGATCAAAGTAATTAAAAAGTAGATTGAGAAAAGCGGGAGGTTATCATGGAACAGAAAATTTTATCTTATTATAAAGAACATGAGGCGCAGATTTTTGAGGATTTAAAGACGTTGACGATGGCCGAGGCGAGCACTTCGGATCTGGATGCGCTGGTACTTTGCAGAAAAGTGCTGGAGCGCCTGATCAAGGAGCGTACCGGAGAGGAGCCGTATGTTTATGAGACAGAGGGCGGACATGATGTGGTGCGCTTTGAGTATGGAAACGGCGAAGAAAAAGTGGTTCTTGTGGGTCACTACGATACGGTGCACCCGATTGGTTCTTTGGAATACTATGTGGATGGAAATGAGCTGCATGGACCGGGTGTTTATGATATGAAAGGCGGTCTGATCTCGGCCATCTGGGCGGTGAAGGCGTACCGGGATCTTGGCATCGATCCGGGTAAAAAATTAGTGTTTGTGTTCAACGGTGATGAGGAGACCGGAAGTAAAGATTCCAGCGATATTATCTGTGAACTGGCAGCGGGGGCGAAGGCGGCTCTGATCTGCGAGCCATGTACCGGTAATGGCGATTTAAAGACCGGAAGAAAAGGAACCATGGGATTTGAAGTGACCCTGCACGGCAAGGCGGCTCATGCCGGAAATGCACATAAAGACGGTATCAACGCTCTGGAAGAGATGGCCCATGAAATCCTGTACATCCAGACTCTTACGGATTACGAGGCTGGAACAACTGTAAACGTTGGCGTTGCTGAAGGCGGAACGAAGACCAATGTGGTTCCGGATACGGCTGTTTTTCGCGTGGATTGTCGTTTTAAATCTATGGCAGAGAGGCAGCGTGTGATCGATGCAATCTGTAATATGGAGACAACGGTTCCGGGTGCGACCCGTGAAGTGAAACTCAACTACGGCAAGGTGCCGATGGAGGAGACCGAGGGAAATATGGCTCTGTTTGCGTTGGCGAAGACGTGCGGTGAAAAGCTGGGGCTGAAATTTGATCATCAGTTTGTCGGCGGCGGCAGTGACGGAAATCAGATTTCTGCCATGGGAATTCCGACTCTGGATGGCGTTGGTGCGGCTGGTGACCATGCACACTCCCCGAAGGAATATATTTTGATCGATCAGTTTTTACCGAGAATGGCGCTTCTGGCATCGTTGATCCCGATGATCTAAATAAAATGATTAAAACAAAAAAAGCAGGTACCCTGCGAATGCACGTGCATTCATTTGGGTTCCTGCTTTAGTTTTTAGTTGATGATCGGGAAGATAACTTCTGCTTTGTAGAGATCACCGTCGATGGTGATACGGAGTTCGCCGCCCTGAAGGGTCGTCAGGCTCTTTGCAATGGAAAGTCCAAGGCCGCTGCCTTCCGTTGTACGGGAAACATCACCGCGGACAAATCGCTCTGTCAGTTCGTCCGGACTGATGTTGAGCGGGGATGCAGAAATATTCTTGATGGTGAAGACTGCATGGTTATTGATGTCCTCCACACCCACGTAGACACGTGTGTTTTCCATCGCATATTTGCATGCGTTGTTGTAGAGGTTTTCCAGAACTCTCCAGAGACGTCTGCCGTCTGCTTCAATCAGCAGGACTTCGTTTGGCAGGGTGCTCACGAGATTTAAGCGACTCATCATGAATTTTTCTTCAAATTCACCGTTGGTCTGCTGCACCAGTTCGACGATATCGATATGGGCCATTTCCAATTTAATATTGCCGGAACTTGCTTTGGATGCTTCCACCAGATCTTCCGTTAATGTTTTCAGTCTCTGGGACTTTTGATCTAAAACCTCTAAATATCGTTCGATAATAGGATTATCGATTTTTTCGCGTTTGATCAGATCCACATAGTTGATGATGGAGGTCAGAGGAGTCTTAATATCGTGGGACACGTTGGTGATCAGGTCCGCTTTCAGACGTTCACTCTTAACCTGTTCGGCCAGTGCGGTTTCAAGGCCGTCACTGATACGGTTCAGTCCCTTGGCCAGATCGGCTTCCAGACTGGAAAATTGTTCCACATCGACTTTGTAGCTGGTTTCACCGGCTGCCAGTTTGTCCACTGCCTCATGAATCTTATCTGTCTGGTTTGCATTTCGATAGAGAACATAGAAGACAGCCAGGTTGCCTGCGATCCAGAGGGTCATCAGGCAGATTAACGGAGCGGAACCAAGAGTGTTCTCCTCGGCGCGCAGGATAAGAACCGAGCCCACAAAGATAGCAAATACATTGCAGGCAAGGTACAGCATATAGGATAAGGTCAGTCGGTATTTAAAAGTACCTTCGGACAAGGCATCCATCATTTCGCGAAGCAGACTGTTGCTCCAGAGTGTTTCGGCTTTGTAACGGCGGATTAGGCTGAAAAAGGTCAGAAGTCCGCAGAAGTAGATGACACCGAACATAACAACCCGGTTTGCGCGGTCCCAGTAATTGGAAACGACCACAAGATGCAGTAGTTTTGATATCAGCGGTGCACCGATCACGACGCCAAGGTAGGTCACAAGAATCATGGACAGCAGCAGGATATCGGTTTTGACCCGGTCGATCGGGTACAGATGTGCCTCTTTCTCACCAAGATAATTATGCCCGGATACCCCAATCAGGAACAGGATCGTAAGGAGACATCCGCAGAGTCCGGCGATCGTCATATGGATACCATAGGTGAAGGTTACACGGGAGTGATTGTAATTGATATAGTCCTGGTAATAATCATCATTGGCTTTGTAAGTTGTGTCCAGACCGATCACGACATAGTTTTTAGTGCTGTTGTACGGATTGGCTTTTGTCATCAGTGCCGGAATGCTTGGGAACGTGGAATCAAAATTGGTCCGTACAGCCAGATCGTTGGAATCACCGGCATAATAGATATATTTTCCTTTCGCCATCATATCGTCGATGGTCATTTCCGATGCATTGGTGTGAATCTGGAAGATGGCATCGTTTTTGGAGTAAAAGGCAACTCGATAATAAAGGTTTGTGAAATCGGACATCATACGGGAATAGATGGAGTAGTAGGAAGAATATCTTCTTAATACTTCATAAGTCAGTTCCGGGAGTGTCGCGTAAGACTGCTCCGGTCCGGTCAATTCTTCCGCAGACTGGTAACAGCGCCATCGTACATAGAGACGCTCCGGTTCCACGCCGGCGAGTGCTTCTGCCAGCTGCTCTTCATTTATTTTCAGGGCATAGTTGTCGGATTCATCGAGGTAATAGCCCAGAGATTTGCCGTACATGATAATATCGTTCAATGTATAGGACTTGTCGCCGCCCGGTCCGGTCGTAACCTCCAGGACGATCTTGTTGTAGTCCACTTCTTTGTTTGTCTCAAAGTAGGATTGATATTCGATATAGTTAAAAATATTGGCGATATCTGCCTGAACTTTCTTATTAAAATCCGGGGACTGTTCGAACGTCTCATTCTCCAGCCAGTCAAGGCCTCGTCCGTAGTTGCTGTTCAGATACATAAAACCGATACCGGTCAAAGTCAGAACAGCAAAAGCAACATGAAGGAGCCCGATAAAGCGTTTTAGAAAGATGGCTGATACTTTTTGTTTCATCTGCATCAATCTCCTTACTGCTTTTCGATTTTATAACCAACGCCCCAGACAACTTTCAGATAGCGAGGCTCTTTTGGATTGATCTCAATTTTTTCACGGATATGACGGATATGTACTGCTACAGTATTATCAGCTCCGATCGCATCCTCATTCCAGATTTTTTCGTAGATCTGGTCGATGGAGAAGACTTTTCCTGCATTCTTTACAAGAAGCAGAAGGATATTGTATTCGATCGGGGTCAGTTTGATGGGGTCGCCGTCAACCGTCACTTCTTTTGTCTCATCATTGATCAGAAGGCCGCCGCACTTGTAAACATGAGAACTATTCTGCTGATTCATATTTCCGAGCTGCGTATAGCGGCGGATCTGGGATTTTACGCGGGCTACCAGCTCCAGCGGGTTAAATGGTTTAGTAATATAGTCATCGGCACCGATGTTTAATCCCAGGATCTTATCGGTATCTTCCGATTTTGCAGATAAGATAATGATCGGGATACTGCTGGTCTCACGTACTTTTAAAGTGGTGCGGATTCCGTCCAGACCCGGCATCATCACATCAACGATCATCAGATTCACTTCATTTTTCTCCAGGAGTTCCAGCGCTTCGTAACCGTCATAAGCCTTGATCACACGGAATCCCTCTCCTGTCAGGTAAATATTTATCGCTTCAACGATTTGTTTATCGTCATCACACACAAGAATTGTCTGCATAAGCAAGTCCTCCTTCAGCAAAAAACGTTCATCCTCTTAAGTATAGCACAAAAGATGGATGAACGTATTAAAAATTCCTGACGATTCACAAAAATTGGAGGACAAAAACCGCTAATTTTCGTAAAGCTCATAATGTTTCAGGCTGCGCAGGAGAAACTGATAGCGCAGCTGTGCCGCGTTCAGTTCATAAATGTAACAGTCGATCAGCGTTGGGTCGATAACATGCTCAAACTGGTTTTGTGCAGAAGAAATCGCCAGCCGACTGGCCTCAATCTGGCGTCTCAGTTCGCTTATGTCCCGGTCCTGTTTTGCCTGTTCCGGGGATCTTTTCTTTATAAACAGCATGAGGGAATTCCTCCTTTTTTCTATCAGTATTACCATGACAAACCACAATATTCATTTTTAACAAAAATTGAAAAAGCTGTAAAAAAACATTTTGGTAAATATGTTGAAAAAAGGGGGTATCGATTTTACACATCGGAAATTGACTTTTATCCTGGTTTCGTAGATAATAGGAGCACATTCAGAAATGAGTTCTTCATTTCAAAAAGACATTTAAAACCGGCAAATTCGCCGGGCTCGAATCGAGCAAAATATCCATTGTTTTGAATTATGGACAATATGAGGAGGTACTGTGTATGGCAGGTCTGTTTTTTGTACTCGCTTGTGCTGCTGTAACGGATTGAAAATACGGGAAGATTCGAAATTGGCAGATTGTTCTGGGGATGTTATGCGGACTGATCGTTTCTTCAAATGGCTTGACAGGCGGGATTTCGGAATTCGTTCTGTTGGTGATCGGTACATGTTCTGTGTTATATCCATTCTTTTTGTGCAGACTGCTGGGGGCGGGAGATATTAAACTGCTCGCTGTTTGTATGGGGGTTTTGGGGGCATATGGTGGACTTCGCATGATCTTTTGTGGATTTCTCTTGGCGCTGATCCACGGAGTGTGGAAATCTTTGCGCACGGGATCCTTTCGGGGGCAATCGGTGCATCTGGCGATCTATCTGTTTGCAGGCTATGCAGTATATCTGATTGGGAGGTGAAGATATTGAAAAAAATTATGGCGGTATACGATGAGGATCCATTGTATGCGGAACGATTATCGGATTATGTGAATCGGAAAGAAAAGGGAATCTTTGAAGCACAGGCGTTTACGTCAAAGAGCCGGTTGGAGGAATTTGCCAGGAAACATGAGATTGATGTGCTGCTGGCAGGGGAATCAGCATTTGGTGAGGATATGGAATGCATCGGTTCTGCGCAAACCATTTATCTGACGGAGGATCAGGGACGCCAGTTCGACGGTGAGGTGGCGGAGATTTATAAGTACCAGTCAGGAGATGACATCATTCGGGAGATTATGGCGGTGTATTGCGAGGTTCCGGGTGCTGGTGATGTTTTTCCGGGAGTTCCGGGTAAGAAAAAGCGCATTATCGGGGTTTATTCTCCAATCGGCAGATGTGGGAAAACTTCGCTGGCTCTGGCAATCGGACAGCTTTTGGCAAAAGAGGAAAAAGTTTTATTTATTACGCTGGATATGTTTGCAGGTTTTTCAAGTATATTGGACGAACGCTGGAAGAGAGACATGTCTGATTTGATCTATTACTACAAACAGGGGCGTTTTCATGCACTTCGATTGAATTCTGTGGTGTATTTATTGGGGGATATGGCATGGATTCCGCCAATCCGGTATCCGGATGATTATAATCAGATCACGTCAGAGGAGATGGCAGAATTTTTGATGAAGATACTCTATGAAAGCGATTACAGTACGGTTGTTTTGGATATCGGAAAATATGACAGGCAGGTTCTTCCGGTTCTTAATATCTGTCAGGTGATTTACATGCCGATAAAGGAAGATCTTTTTTCGCAGGCAAAAATGAAGGAGTTTGAATCTTATGTGGATCGGTTTGGCGAAGCGGGAACGGCGGATAAATTTCAAAAGATCCATATTCCCTATGTGACCGGAACAAGGCGGATGGAGCATTTTCCGCAGGAACTGCTTTGGGGCGATATGGGGGATTTTGTTCGGGGACTTTTGAAAGGACAACGTGGATTATGGGAGAATTAAAGAAAAAATTGAGGGAGGAGATCCGGCAAAGTTTTTCCTATGGAAGCCAGATGAGTGACGAGGACGTAGCTGATATCATTGACGAGAAGATTTTGGGGAGACCGATGTCCCTGAAAGATCGGCTGAAGCTGCAGAAGGAGCTGTTTGATTCCTTTCGCCGTCTGGATATTTTGCAGGAATTGGTGGATGATCCGAACATTACAGAGATCATGGTCAATGGACCAAACGATATTTTTGTGGAGTCGGGCGGTAGAATTGGGCGGTGGGGCGGCGGAACATTTGAATCGAAGGAGCAGCTGACGAATCTGATACAACAGATTGTGGGACAGGTGAATCGTATTGTTAATACATCTTCTCCGATCGTGTCGGCGCGATTGGAAAATGGTTCTCGTGTGCAGGTTGTGTTGGAACCGGTGGCAATCAATGGACCGATCTTGACAATACGAAAGTTTCCGGAGCGAATCACGATGGAACGTCTGATTCGATATGGGAGCATTTCTGTGGAGGCAGCGGATTTTTTTAAGAAAGTAACAGCTGCGCGGTACAACATTTTTGTCAGTGGCGGTACGGGTGCCGGCAAGACCACATTTCTAAATGCGTTATCGGAGTTTATACCAAGGGATGAGCGGGTGATAACCATCGAAGATTCTGCAGAGCTTCAGCTGCCTCATATTGAAAATCTGGTCCGTTTGGAGACGAGGGATGCGAATGCAGAGGGAGAAGGTGCGATTGGAATCGGGGAATTGATCCGAGCATCACTCCGAATGCGGCCGGACCGCATTATCATCGGCGAGGTGCGGGGAAAGGAAACTGTGGATTTATTACAGGTTCTGAATACCGGCCATGAGGGGAGTTTTTCCAGCGGGCACAGCAACAGTGTACGTGATATGCTCTCGCGGCTGGAGACGATGGTGCTGATGGGAATGGATCTTCCGCTTCCTGCAATCCGGGGACAGATTGCATCGGCCATTGATATTATGGTCCATGTGGCCAGACAGCGTGATCGCAGCAGAAAAGTTGTGGCGATCGAGGAGGTGGCAGGAATTGAAAATGGTGAGATTGTTCTTCGTCCGTTGTTTTCGCTTGTGGACGGGCATCTGGAAAGAACAGGGGAACTTAAAAACAGAGAAAAACTCAAACTGGCAGGGTATCAATTATAGGGTATATGAATTGAGTAAAAAGGAATGGTTGCTATATATCTGTCAGGGGGTAGTGCTGGATGCTGTATTTAGTTTCGTGTTTTATCGCAGCAGAATCGTCTTTTTGATTTTTCTTCCTGCAGCATTTGGTTATCCGATGTTCAAGAAACGAGAGCTTGCACAAAAGAGAACGGAAATGCTCCGGATGCAGTTTAAAGATGCGATTCTCGCGCTGTCTGCCTGTCTGAACGCCGGGTATTCTGTTGAAAACAGTTTTTCGGAGGCGCTCAGGGAGACGGATCGCGTATATGGGAAGTCGTCGATGATCTCTGCAGAAATCCGCTTGCTTCTCCATAAGATTCACTTGAACCGAACGGTGGAGGAAGGACTGAAGGATTTTGCGGAGCGGAGTGGGATTGATGATATAAAGAGCTTTGCAGATGTATTTATGGCAGCGCGTGAGAACGGAGGGGAACTGATGAAGATCATTGCGAGAACGTCGGATATCATTGGTGAGAAAGTGCGGATTCGCAATGAGATCCTTACGGCAACGGCATCCAGACGTCTGGAGCAAAAGGTAATGAGTACAGTTCCTGTTTTGATTGTCTTTTATATGGAACTGACCTCGCCAGGTTTTTTTGAGGTGCTTTACAAAACGGTCATGGGGCGCATGTTGATGTCGGGCTGTCTGTTGGTGTATTTGGTTTCGCTGGCCGCTGCCAGAAAGATTTTGGAGATCCAGGTATGAAGTGGAAAAAATCGCTGCTTTGCATTGGAATTGGTGTCTTGCTGTTTCTGGCAGCAGAAATGGGGGATTCGCAAAGCACATATGTGGAAAACGGAGTTTTATATCGCAACCCATGTGGAAAAGGTGATGCTGTCTATGAGTTTTTCGTAGAAGATGCATCGGGGCGGAAAATGAAAACTTCCCTGACAATTCCGGAGCAGAAAATGAGCGAAAATGAATTCCGAGCACGACTGACGGAAATAGAGAAAGTGATCGTTACAAAGATTTTGAACGGAAATGTTTCGCTGCAGGAAGTACGGACAGATCTGAACCTTATAACGGAATTATCAGACTATGGTGTTTCTGTCTCTTGGAAATCGAGTATGCCGGAGATTATCAGCCGCTTTGGAACCATTGATCAAGATGAGGTTTCTTCGTTGGGCACAGCAGTGGTTTTAGAGGCGAATATAATATGTGGCGAATACAGGGAAGTCGTTGAAATACCGGTTGTAATTTACCCGCGAGAAGTTACTTGGGAAGAACGATTTTATGCGTCCCTGGAACAATTGGCAAGTCATAATACGGAAATCGATGCGGTATATTTGCCGGATCGGTTTGATGATCTGGAAATTGAGTACCATAGTTCCTCGCATACGGAAAACCTGGTACTGATCTTAGCGGGTATGACAGCGGCAATCTGCTTGCATCTGAAAGAGAAGAACGATCTGCAGACCGCAAAGAAACGACGGGAGGATAGCCTGCTTATGGATTATCAGAATCTGGTATCTGACTTTATGATTTTGACAGGAGCAGGTTACTCCCCGAAGATGGCATGGAAGAAAATGACAAGTGATATGGGAATGGATACGGGGCGGAAGTCGAGTGTGCTATTGAAAGAGATGCAGATTACGGTGAATCAGATGGAAACAGGAATTACCGAGACGAGAGCATATGCAGACTTTGGAAAACGATGCGGAATTCGGTGCTATGTCCGGTTTGCTTCTCTCCTGGAGAGCAGTGTGCAGACGGGAGGAAAGAATCTTCGAAAACTTTTGGAGGCGGAGATGGAGGAGGCTTTTCGCCAGAGAGCCGATATGGCGAAAAAGCAAGGCGAAGAGGCGTCCTCCCGGCTGCTTCTTCCGTTGTTTGGGATGTTAGGAATTGTAATGATCATGGTAGCAGCACCGGCATTTTTATCATTGGGATAAAAATTGTACTGAGTATCGAATTAGGAGGAATGAAGATGAGGCTGAAAGAGTTTTTACTGAATGAGGATGGAGTCGGAGTAATTGAGGTAGTGTTGATATTGGTGGTTTTGATCGGTTTGGTTATTGTATTTAAAGACCAGATCAACAAACTTCTTACGAATGTATTTTCAGAGATCAATAAGCAGGCCAGAGAGGTATATTGATGAAAGGAAAACGGGGAGAGATCACAGTCTTCCTGAGTTTGATCACGGTATTGTGTCTGTCTTTGTTTTTAGCACTTTTGGAATCGGCCAGAACGACCGGAGCGAGGCTGTATCTGGAGATGGCAGCCAATTCATCTATGAGTTCCGTTATGAGTCAGTATAACCGGAATCTGTGGGATATGTATCATCTCCTGTTTCTGGAATGTGAGTCGGAGGCTGCGGTAAAACAGTCGTTTGACGCCTACTTATCCTTTTATACGGAACGTGAGAATCTGTATCCTATGAAACGGATGAACACGGAAATTTTGAATGTGGGTTATATGTCTGATTCCGGAGGGAAACTGTTGGAGAAAGAGATTCTGAATTATATGAAATATCAGCTGCCAGATATGGCCGCAGATATGGATGTGGTGGAGGAGGCAGCAAAAGAGGCATCAAAAGCCGACGATTTTAAGATATTGTTTGAGGTTTGCAGGGATGTAGGGAGTAAAACAAGAAAACTGGAAAAAAGTCGAAAGCGGGTAGAACAATGTCTGGAAGACTTGCCGGAGAATAAAGAGACATTTTCGGAACTTCTTCAGGCATACGAACGTGAGGTAAATAAGCTGTCGGAATATCGAAAAGAGCTGCAGCAAAGGCGAATCGATTCGCCGGATAATGCGGATGCAGCAGCAAGAATGAATCGGGAAATTGATGCGTTTATTCAGGTTGAAGATGCAGCGATTGAGCAATTGAGACAATTTGAAGAGATAGAGCTTCAAATAGAAGAAGGTCTGGATGAGGTGGAGAAAACAGTTATAGATCAGGGCAATGACGAAAGTGGTCAAAAATCGACAGCACTTGACCGATTGGAGTTGTTGTTTACAGATGGACTTCTGTCACTGGTATTGTCGGATGAGACTATCATGTCCGAGAGATGTGTATCCTTAAGGGGAATACCATCGAAGAAAACGAGTCCGGAGTCTGTAACGCCCGACCCGGTTTATGAAGCTGCATTTTACCATTTTATGGTCAATGAGTACTGTCTTATACATTTTGATTCGTTTTTAGAAGAGAAGAACAAGGTGTTGGGCCAGGCGGAGCAGCCATTGCTCTATGAGATGGAATATCTGATCGGTGGAAACGATACGGATCGGGAAAATCTGGCTGAAGTGGTAATGAGGCTGCTCTTCATGCGTGCAGCAATGAATCTATGTTACTTGACTCAAACACCGGAGTGTAACATGGAGGCAGACAGATTTGCCGCTGCGGTATCCGGAGGGAATATTCCGTTACAGGTGATCACATCATTTTTTATTCAGGCTTTATGGGCTATGGCCGAAGCGGTTCTCGATGTAAGAAGCATTCTTTCCGGCGGGAATGTTCCCTTTCGGAAAACAGGAGAAACATGGAGATTAAATTTGGATCAGGTATTCTCGCTGGAATTTTTAAGCTGGAGTATGAGGGTTGATGCGGCGGAAGGGTCGTGGGGTTATGAAGAATATTTGCGAATTCTTTGTTTCCTTTTGGATCGTGAAGAAAAGAACGGTCGCATTATGGATCTGATTCAGTGGAACGTGGGCGTGAGACAGAAAGACTTTGCGGTTGAAGACTGCGTGGGGATGCTAGAGATACAAACAGAGATGAAACACAGACATGTATTTTTCACAAAAGAGGAATATAAGCAAGAAGTTACCGTTGTCGGGGATTATTAACGGAGAGGGGAGGTAAATGGCGGTGCTCTTTTTTTCAGGAGATATACTGAATGATAAAAATTTGAAATATAGAATAGCCAGAAGCCGACGTGGTGCGGCGGTTTTTGAGGACAAGTCTCTCCAAGTACCACCTCCGGACGTCAAAAGTGACGTCTTTCAAAAACTGAAAAAGAGAGTACTGCCATTTGCCTCCCAAAAGAAAGGAGCCAGCTTGTCCGTGGAGGCAGCCCTCGTTTTGCCAATGTTTTTGCTTTTTTCGCTTGCACTGCTTTCGCCGATTCGATGGCTGGATGAACAGAGAAAGGCGCAAATAGAGGCAGAGAGAATCTGTGAGGATCTGAGTTTGCGGGCGTATGAAGGAGAAAATGAGAGGGAGGAACTGATTACTTATGCTTACGTGAATACGGAGAGGATCCCTTTCTTTTCAGGGATATTTCCTGCTGTTTCTATGGATGTGGCAGCACAGAGGCGAAAATGGATTGGTTTGGACGGGAAATTGAAAAGCACAGATGCCGGTGAGGATGGAAAAGATGCAAATGAAAGTTACGTTTATGTTGGAAATGGAATGGGTCGCTATCATCGAAAAAGAGATTGTCACTATATCTCAAATAGATATGAGGCAATTGCGGTAGAGGAAGCGAAAGAGAGGCGCACTTCCGACCGGCACCGTTTAAATCCATGCGGCAGATGTCGACCGGATTTGGAGGGCGGGGGAATCGTGTATGTTACAGCTGAAGGAGAACACTATCACAGTACGACTTCCTGCAGAGCCATGCAGGCTTATGTCAGGGAAGTACCGCTTAGCGAGGTTGTGCATCTTGGTGCATGTTCCTATTGTTCATCCGGGGAATGAGAAATCGGGGGAGTCAGGATGGGGAAAATGGTATTTTTGGGTGTTTTATTCGCCGGCGCTTATATGGACTGGAAAGAAAAGGAACTGAACAGCCTGTATCTGATTATCACAGCGGTTCTTGGCGGTGTGTTTGCAGTAAGAAATCTGGCATTGGGAGAGTCATGGATGGCACTATGTATATCTTGCAGCGTTGGTATCTGGTTGTTAGGAATCAGTTATATGACCCGAGGGGGAGTTGGGGAGGGAGACGGATGGTTTTTTGTGATTTCGGGACTGTTTTTGCCTTGGAACGAGAATGTATTTCTGTTATGCAGCGGCTGGTGTTTTTGTTTTTTATACAGTTTGGCGGTAGTGGGGCGCTCTATTGGAAAAAGACGGCTGAATTTATCACGAAGTGTTCCCTTTCTTCCGTTTCTTGTACCTGCCGGAATATTGCTTGTATTCTTTTGAAAAAGAGGTGCGAACAATCTTATCGAGCCAGCTTTACCATTGAGGCATCCATAGTTATGGGTGTGGTGCTGATGGTGCTGTTATCAATGATTCGGTATGGATGTATCTTGCATGATCAAGTGACCGGAGCCATGATTGCGGAGGAGGCTGTGATTCAAGCAAGATTTCTGACAGAGGATCGAAAGGAGGATTCTCTGCAGCTTTTAGAGGAGCAGGGAAAGACGATTGGAAACCCGCGAATCTGGTTAGGGGAATTTTTCCTTGAGATTCGAGAGGTCTTCGGAGTGGTATCGGGTGTGGCTGCGGCGGGAGATTGGAAGCTGGAAATGAGTATTCCGAAGTTTCGGCCGGGGGATTTTTTGCGGGAGCACGAAATAGAAAAAGGACATGCTGAGGAGGTGGAACAGGATGGAGGTTGAGTATAAGCGAGAGATGAACCGTAACTATATGATTTTACGTCCGGAGCCCGGCCATGTGGATCGCTATACCATCCGGATGATATCCGGCAACCAGATTGCCGGTCTTTTGCCGTTTTTAGAAAAGTGGATGGATGGAGAGAATCGGTACTATTTTGATATAACATCCAAACAGCCGTTGGGACGATTATTGGAGTATCGTACGATAACAGGTGACGAGATATATTCATTTCTATTTGGATTCCTGCATGCGGTGAGACAGGTGGAGCGCTTTTTATTGGATGAAAATCAGATATGTCTGGATCCGGAGTATCTTTATGTGGAACCGGACTCTTTTCAATGTGCACTGCTGATGATTCCGGGGCAATATGCAGATTTTACGTGTGGGTTTCGGGCTCTTTGCAGCTATTTGCTGGATCATGTGAATCGCAACGATGGAAATGCAGTGCTCTTGGCTTTTTCTGTTTTTAAGGAAAGTCAAAAAGAGAATTTTGGAATGGACGATATTGCCGGTTGTCTTGAAAAGATGGGAAAACAAAGCACGCAGCCGGAGAACAATGTGTCTGATCCGCGGGAATGTCGGCCGGCTCCGGTTATTGACACAGAGGAGGTGCAGGAGGAAAGTGAAAAAACGGAAGAGAAACATTGTCTTCCGAAAATGACAGGAGCGATTCTTGGTGTTTTCATGCTCATCGTTCCTGTTATGATGCTTCTTATTGTTGGATGGGATTTTGTGGTCCGTTTTAAATGGCATTTGATTGGGATGGAGGGATTACTTGGTCTGGTCATTATGCTGTTGGCGAGTGACAGCAGAGAACAAAAGAAAGAACCTGCATGGGAGGAAGATGTGGCGACGTTGCTGGAATCTGTCCCTATAGAAACGAAAGAATCGGAGAATTCCGGGGAAATGGTCGAAGTGGCAGACATGAAAAAGGAACATGTGCAGGAGGAATGTTTTCAGACAGTGTTATTGACTGCAAAGCCGGTTGGAGGGAAATATCGATATTTGGTGCCGGCAGGTGGAGGAGAAGAAATACCGATTCACTATTTTCCGTTTTTGATAGGAAAGAATAAAGGTGTAGTAGATTTATATCTTAACGAGAATGGAATCAGCAGACTGCATGCAAAACTGGAGGAGAGCGACGGTCAGTACTATGTGACGGATTTGAACTCGACCAATGGGATTATGGTAGATGGTGTGTGGCTGGAGGCAAATGAGAGAAAAGCATTGCCGATTGGAAGTGAACTGATATTAGCGGCTTCCAGGTTTTATTTTCGTTAAAAAAGAGAATTGTGAGGTGAATGTCGGTGAAAGGGTGGTCTTTTCCATTGATTTCATGTATGATGGTAAGAGAAGCAATTTTGTCATACAGAAGGAGGAATTACGATGTCATTTCGATTACCTGAGTATCATCACCCGGATTTTACACTTTTGCAGTTCACAAATGCACCGGATGTGAAATGGGAGGAAGTGGAGAAAGATGGTGTTGCACCGGAGTATTTCCATAGCACATCCATGTTCCCGGAATATTTTAAGATAGATGGCAAGTGGGTGCTGGCAGAGGAGAGCCGTATGGATTCCAGTGTGGTTCTCTGTTCGGATGGTCACTTGGAAGTAGTGGAAAATCGAAACTTAAATAAGGGCGATAAAGTTATTTTAGGCCGTACAGAACGATGTGAAGAAGGTATTTACGTTCATAGTACTGCATTCATGAGTGAAGAAGAGGCAATGGAGGATAAATTCGTCTTCCGTCAGGGAAGAAGCCGTGAAACGTCCTTTGCCCGTGATTACGATACATTATTTGAATTACTGAAACATGAGAAAGAGCATGGAAACATTGTCTGGGTTATGGGACCGGCATTTTCATTTGATTATGACGCTCGCAATGCGATGCAGGCGCTGATTGAAAATGGATACGCCCATGGATTGCTGGCCGGAAATGCGTTAGCGACCCATGATCTGGAAGGTGCACTTCTCAATACTGCATTGGGCCAGGATATCTATACACAAAAGTGTATGCCGAACGGTCATTACAATCACCTGGACGTGATCAACAAAGTAAGAAGAAGCGGATCCATCCCTCAGTTTATCAAAGATTATCAGATTGACAACGGAATCATTTATAGCTGTGTGAAAAATGATGTTCCGATGGTACTGACTGGTTCGATCCGTGACGATGGACCTATGCCGGAAGTGATCGGAGACGCGTACGAGGGCCAGAAGTCGATGAGAGAAGTTGTAAAGAAGGCAACTTGTGTGATCTGCCTTGCGACAATGCTCCATACCATTGCTACAGGAAACATGACCCCATCCTTCCGTGTGCTGGAAGATGGAACCATTCGTCCAATCTACTTGTATACGGTAGATGCAGATGAATTTGTGGTGAATAAGCTGCTGGACCGCGGCAGTCTTTCTGCTACTACAATTGTAACGAATGTACAGGACTTTATTACGATCGTTGCAAAAGGATTGGGCGTGATGAAATAGGGGAATGACACACCTGGGTTTCATTGCGGATTTTGGCAAAATATGGTATGATTTGAAAGGTTGTCCGGAGGTACGGAAAAATGGATTATAATTCAGGAAAACGAGCATACGTGAACATTGGACTAATGATCCTGAATGTGCTGTATTTTTTGTATCTGGAAATTGCAGGATCTTCGGAAGATGTCTATTTCATGTATGAAAAAGGGGCGATGTTCGCACCGGCCGTTCTGGAAGACGGAGAGTATTACCGATTACTGACTGCGATGTTTATGCATTTTGGTATCGATCATATCATCAACAATATGATCGTCCTGTTTGCATTGGGCGACAATCTGGAACGGGCATTGGGACATATAAAATACTTGCTGCTGTATCTGTTCTGTGGTGTGGGAGCCAACTGGATCTCCATGATGATGGACAGTCCGGATTCTATGGTGGTATCAGCAGGTGCATCGGGAGCCGTTTTTGGCGTAGTCGGTGGTCTGTTTTATGCCGTTTTAGTGAATCGGGGTCAATTGGAAGACCTGAGCACGAGGCAACTGATCGTTATGATCGTCTTATCCCTGTATCTGGGTTTTACCGAATCAGGAGTTGACAATGTGGCTCATATCGGAGGCCTGATACTGGGAATACTGGCAGGCGTTTTATTGTATCGGAAACCAAAAAAATTTATGAATAGAGGAGAAAATGAGTATGAAGGATACTAATTGCATTTTTTGTAAAATTGCAAACGGAGAGATCCCGTCTTCTACCGTATATGAGGATGACGATTTCCGTGTGATTTTGGATCTCGGTCCGGCAGCAAAAGGCCATGCGTTGATTCTGCCGAAGGAACATTTTAAGGATGTTTGTGAACTGGATGAAGCAGTGGCGGCAAAGGTGCTTCCGCTGGGTGCAAAGATTGGTGCGGCAATGAAGAAATCTCTCGGTTGTGCCGGATTCAATCTTGTGCAGAACAACGGTGAGGCTGCTGGTCAGACTGTTTTCCATTTCCATATGCATGTGATCCCGCGTTATGAAGGCGGCCCGGAAATGGTAACATGGGCACCGGGAAAAGATGAGGAAATGGCTGAGACAGCAGCAAAGATCAGAGAAGCTTTATAATCGCAATTTTATCAGGGAGAGCATATGCAGCAAAAGGATACCGCGCTGCTGTATGACCTGATACGAAAATATGCGAGGATGTATATGAAACTGGCTTGTGAGTATGGTGTTCGGTATGATGATGCAGAAGATGTGGTGATGGAATCATTCATGGCGTATTATCAATCGGACAACTATGAAAAGCTGGACGAGGAAAATGCCAAGAATGTTCTGGCGAGGATCGTGTTCAATAAGAGCATCGATCATTACCGCAAGAACAGACGGGGCAC
>JAFSFU010000253.1 GCA_017435025.1 Lachnospiraceae bacterium
CTTCTTGATGCATGCCTGACACTTGGTACAGATACCGCTTACTTCAGAGAAATTCTCAAAACTAATGGAACCCATCGGGCAGACTTTTGCGCAGATTCCACACTGATCACAGAGCTCCTCGTTTGTCTTTGGCTTCGCCTTTAAGAAAACAGCCGGTTTTCCATCGGTTCCGAGCGGGGTGTAGTACGGGCCTACCGGATCATCACCGCGGACTCCGATCGATGCCGGAATTTCAGTCATTGCATTTACTTTTTCTGCCACAGCCTCTGCAAATGCAGTAAGTTTCTCCCAATCTTCTGCATTCGGTCTTCCGCTTGCCAGTTTCTCACTGAACACATGCTCACAAACCACACCGGCACCGGCGATGGTATGGAATCCATGATTCTCAAGCTCGTTGCGAAGCTCGATCAGACCATTGTCATAGCTTCTGTTTCCAAAGGTAACAACCGGAACAGCAAGGGCGCCTTCCCCTTTGAAATTCTCCTGCACGATCGGAAGCATTTTATTCGGTACACGTCCTGCATATACCGGTGTTCCAAAAACTACCAGCTGATCTGCTGAGTAGATTTTCGGTTCTGTTCGGTTTTCCGGAAGACTGAAATCATAAGCCTCCATTGGCACTCCAAGCACCTTTGCGATCTTATCCGCGATGCCCGTAACTACTTTTTCGGTCGAACCGGTCGCACTATAATACACTGCTTTAACAGATGTAATTTTCATGATACTTCCTCCCCTTATTCATCCAAAATATTTCCGTTTTTCACATTCTCTTCAATGATTCGTTCCACATACTCACAAATTTCCCTGGAACCCAATATATTTTTACCCTGACGCTTCATTACCTGCGACTTGCGGACACGATGCTCCAGCCAATCTGCACCATCGTTGGAGTTATTTAAGAGCAACGGCTGGAAGTTATCCATCACATGGGCGAATCGGGATTCCGGAGTTTCATAAGCCTCAAATTCCTCAAACAGCGCTCGAAGCTCGTCCCTCTGGTCATCCGGAAGAAGTCCAAAAATGCGGTCAGCAGCCTTTTCTTCACGTTCCTTCTGCGTAGCAAGCCCTACCTCATCATATGCGTATGTATCGCCGGCATCAATCTCCACAACATCATGGATCAATGCCATCATCATCGCTTTTGCTAAGTCAAACGGCTCGTTGGCATATTCTTTTAACAAATAGATCATGATCGCCATATGCCATGCATGTTCTGCATCGTTTTCTCTTCTTCCATGTCCGCTCAAATGCGTTTGACGTAAAATATTCTTTTCTTTATCCGCCTCTAAAATGAAAGCAACCTGCTTCTGAAAACGTTCTTTATCCATTACTCAACCTCGATTACCATACCAACGCCGGTCTCAGCCACTGGCAGTTTCTCCATCATCTTTGCCTTGGCAAGAAGGGACACGCAGTGACATGGGTATAACTTGTCGATCTTGCAGCTTTCCAGATATGTGATCGTCTTTTCCAACTGTTCATCATACTCAAACAGATGGAAACCACCCAGAACACCGAGCACACGGTCCTCGCCGGTAACGAATTTTGCATAATCTACAATATGACAGATACCGCTGTGGGAACATCCTGTGATCACGAAGATCCCTTCTTCTCCCTTATATACAAGTGCGGTATCATCAAGACTATAATCCTCTTCCATCGTGCCGTACATTTCCACCATACCGATCGGTTTCTGGTTCTCGAAATCATTCATACGCGGAATCGCACCGAGGAAGAAAAGCTTATCAGTAATGGCCTTAAAACCTCTGCACGGCTGGAAATTGGAAATCTCAGCCATTTTCTCTGTACTGAACGGAGCACCGATGAATGCGCCATCCACATATTTCGGAAAGAAACAGGTCGGATGTGAGATCACCTCCACATTCTTAAGGTCCATATATTCATGTAAAAACTGCAGTCCTCTTGTATGATCATTGTGTCCATGGGAAATTGCGATGCAGTCCACTTCTTTCAGATCAATCCCCATCAATTCCGCATTACGAATCAGAACATCTGAATATCCTGTGTCAAACAAAATCTTTCTGCCGCTGTCTTCAATATAAAAACATGCAGCCGGTTCTCCGTAATAATACTGATCGATAAACGTGTTGTTATCCACCAAAATAGTCAATTTCATGGTCATCGTCTCCTCGTATAAGTCATTTCTGTTAAGTCAAATTCCCTCTTAGTATACCACAATCGCTTTTCCTTTTCCACGGGCAAGAAGCTTTGTGTGCGCTTCTTTTACTTCTGCAAGCAGTTCGTCCTCATTCACACAAGTCAGTCTGCCGTCGTATTTTAAGAAATTACCCTTTACCATTGTATATTTCACGTTGGATGCATCTGCACTGTAAAGAAGTGCAGTCAGCGGATTATATACCGGGAATGTGTTCACCTTCTTCAGGTCCCAGATTACAAGATCCGCCTCGTATCCGGATTCTACTTTGCCGGTATTGAATCCAAGAGCCCTGTGGCCATCCATCAAATGTTTCCAAATATAAGCAGTCTCGTAAGTGGTCGGATCATCACAAATGTATTTTCCGATCAAAGTAAACATGCGAGCCTGTTCCAGAATATCAAGGGTATTGGAGCTGGCCGCACCGTCGGTACCAAAGGAGAAGTTTAATCTCTCTTTGTTTCGGTAAATGCCTCCATTACCCATTGCCAGCTTCATATAAGTCTTTCCACAGAAACCAAACCAGGTATCTTCTCCGAGGTATTTTAAATCTTCATCCTCGACCCAAAGTCCATGCGCTACCAGACAGTTTACATCAAAGCATCCCGCCTCATAACATACCTGGAACGGCGTTTTTCCCAATGCTGCCATACTTTGCTGTACCTGTTCTTTTGTCTCGGAAATATGCAAATGAATACCGGATTTATGCGCTTTGGCAGCCTGAATGATCTCAGAGAGATACGGTTCCGGACATGTATACGGAGAATGCGGGCCAAAGCGGACACGAATTCTGGAATCCAGATCACGATACTTGTCCACCAGATCTGCAACCTCTGTAAGACGTACAGACAGATTTCCGGCTGTTCCAAAAATTGTCGGAGCGATATCTGCTCGAATGCCGGTCTCCCGGACTGCTTTCAGAACATGCTTTTCATTAAAATAGTGATCCGCAAAGGAAGTTACACCGTGACTCACCATCTCGGCAATCGCCAGTTTGGTTCCGATATAAACATCTTCCTCCGTCATCTTGCTCTCATACGGCCAGATATACTCATTGAACCATGCATCTGCAGACGCATCCTCTGCAATTCCTTTAAAGATATTCATCGCTGCATGAGCATGCATGTTGACAAAACCCGGCGTAACAACAAAATCCTTGCAGCAGATGGATTCCTCTGCATTGGGAAGTGTCATTCCATCCGCGTATTCTGTGATTGCCGTGATCGTGCCATTTTCAATCTCAATATTCTTATGGCTCTGCATGTTGCCTTCCGCATCGATCAGATTAGCATCCCATAATAATAAACTTAATTTCTTTTCTGTATTCATCATAAGAGTTTCCCCCTCTTTCTAAACATATCTACTTCTATTCAATCATCATTTCGATGGTTTGTAAACCAAAAAACGATGAAAACAATGGTTTCCTCCCTTCCATTGACATTCAATTCTAGGAATACTATAATTCAATCATATGAATTTTTATAAAATCATGAATCAAACGAGGGATGAACAATGAAACATTTTTCCATTTCCGGCGGTATGCTGGTCTTTCTCGGAGCCCTATTCTGGAGCCTGAATTCACCATTGATCAAATTCATCGAAGTGGATGCACTTTTGACCTGTGGTTTTCGTTCCGTCATTGCAGGGCTCTTCTTATTGCCTTTCCTGCGCCCGAAAAAAATCAAATGGAATGGATGGCTCCTGTTGTATCTGGCCTCCTACTGTGGTCTTTGTATGGGAGTAGTTCTTTCACTCAGAAGGACTTCCGCTCCTATCGCAATCGGCATGCAGTATGCCAGTGTCGTATGGCTGTTCCTGGTCAATGTAATCATGACCAGAAAACTGGATAAACATCGCCTGATACCGGTCCTCCTTATTTTGGCTGGTGTCATCATCTTTATGCTGACAGGATTAAACGGAAGTTCCATGATCGGAAACCTGATCGCACTGACAGAGAGCATCACATTCGCATTTATGACCGTCGGAGTCAAAAAATGCGGCAGTGATAATCCTCTCGGACTCACTGCACTTGCAAATTTGTTCACCGGCTTCTTTATTTTTACTTTCCTGCCGCCGAATCTAAGTGATACGCTGGCTTTCACCGGTCTTGAATGGTTTATCATGATGATCCTCGGCATCGTTCAGGTTGGTCTTGGTTACGCATTCTACAATATGGGAGTCGCAAAAGTATCCCCCCAGAAAGCCTCTATCATCGCCTTATGGGAAATGATCTTGGGACCGGTCTGGGTGGCACTGTTCCTTCATGAGTATCCGAGTATGATGGTTTGTGTGGGCTTTATCGTGATCATTGCAGGAATTATTCTGGATGCAAAAGCC
>JAFSFU010000254.1 GCA_017435025.1 Lachnospiraceae bacterium
AAGCTGAACAGCGATGATACCGCTTACAGCGAAGAACAGCTGATTCTTGACAATTTCCAGACCATCGACCATAACTGGCCGCTGGAGCGCGAGGAATTCAACACGAAGATCGAGTATGACGGTGAAACATTCAAAATCACCGCAACGGCGTTCCTGTTCGGCGGTCTTTGCGAGGCAGAGATGACCGATGTGATCATGCCGAAATATAATCCAAGGTAATCATGATACCGAAACAACAAAAGGCGCTGTCAGCCACAAAGCTGATAACGCCTTTTTTCATGAAAAGATATCTAAATTTTACGAATCCTTCTTCAGATCCATAAATCCCAACAACAAGATCGTCGCAATGATACATCCGGAACCCACCAGATCGATCGGTGCAAACGGCACCTTTAACCACACCGCCGACAAGATCATCGCTGCAATCGGTTCCACGCAGCTGTAAAGGCTGGCTCTCGCCGGTCCGATCAGCTTCACGCCCTGCATATACAGGGAAAAACCGCCAATGGAACCAAGACCGATGACACCAAACAATCCGAGAAATACGCCTAGATCAAACTGCACCGTATACTCCCACGGCTTAAAAATGCAGGAAAGTACAATTCCGCCGATGGTCAGTCCCCATGAAAGAATGTACGGAGCCTCGTATTGAGAGAGCAGCCGCTTCGGCTGCAGATTATAGATCACAACGGTGACAGCTGAGATCAATCCAACGACCAGTGCCTCTTTGGAAATCGCCAGATGATGAATATCTCCATGGGTCGCAAGCAGAAAGATTCCAAGCACCGCCAGCACCAGAGCTGTCAATTCCAAAAGTTTCGGCAGACGCTTTTCTCCCATACACACCAAAACCATGATCATCGCCGGTGCCAGATACTGTATCACGGTTGCAGTACCGGCATTGGAAAGTTCGATGGTATAAAAATAAGTAAACTGACAGAGCATCATACCGGCAATGCCGTAAACGATCACATCGATTGCATTTCGTTTATCTTTCCAGATACGCAGTGCATCTTTCTTCTCTCTTGCCAAAAAGTAGACCAACATAATGATTCCGGCTGTTGTCAGTCGCACCGGCACCAGCCATTTGGAAGTCACATCTTTATACTCAAACAGAAACTGTCCGCATGTGCCGGAAAGTCCCCAGCAACAGCCGCCGATAATGGTGATGATGATACCGATCATATCGGAAAATGATTTCTTCTTATTCGTTACTTCGTTCATTTTATAACTCCAAAATTTATCAAAAAGTTATTTTAATCTCGTATATCCGCCGGATGATGTGCACGGAATCTCCGTCACGGTCATTTCATCCTCTGCACTGATCTCAATCTTCAACAATTCTGTACTTGGAATGCTGCTGCCAAACACAAAATTGCCCATGCTGTACATGATCGGCTTGCCATCATAATACTCCAGAGGCTGAAGCACATGAGGGTGACTTCCGATCACGATATCGGCACCGGCATCGATGTACTGCTGTCCCATCACACGTTGATAGTTCTCCGGCTGCGTGTTGCGCTCGATACCCCAGTGCACATACACAACGAGATAATCCACCAGTTCATCTGCCTTCTTAATCTCTTCAAGAGGAAGCGCAGGATCATACGTAGAGAATACACCCGGATGGTTCTCTCCGGCCGCCCAGCTGGCAGCCATATAAACGCGGGATGTGCCGAGAAAACCAATCTTTCGACCGCCCACCTCAACAATTTCCAGCTTCTTTGCCTCTTCCAGATTCTCACCGGCACCTACATATTTGATCCCGGCCTCGTTTAGCGCCGAAATACTGTCCGTGATTCCCTCCGGTCCAAAGTCCAGAATATGGTTATTGGCCAGCGTTACGATATCAATGCCCATCTCATTCATCAAGTGGAGACGGTCATGAGGCAAACGGAATGTATACTGTTTATCCGCAGCCTTTGTACCCCGTTCCGTGAACGGAAATTCCTGATTGACCATGAACACATCCGCCGCCTCAATCTCCGCACGGATTCCCTCATCCAGTACTCCATGGATTCCCCCGGCTTTATCATAGGCGTTTAAAACATGGTTGGAAAGATACACATCACCGGCAAACAAAAGTGTGATATCCTCGATCTTCGGTTCTTCCGGAACATCCTCTTCTGTTTTTGCTCCCGCAGTATTCTCCGGCGCAGCTTCCGTCGCAAGTGCAATCCGAATTTCCTTCGAATCGTCTTTTTTCTCTGCCTGATCTGCAATGCGTTCCGCTTCAGCATTCTTTTTCGTATTTTCACCCGCATCTGCCTGCAGATCCGACTCAATCCCGGTTTTCACTACAGCCAGACTCACATCCTCGTAATGTCCAGTGCATCCTGACATTCCAATGAGTGTAATTGCCAGCATACCTGACAATAATTTCTTATGTATTTTCATTTGTTTATCACCTTCCTGTTCCCCTATTGTAACGTTCCACGAAAAAAAGTTCAATCTTTTTACGTGCAAATGTAGCATCGAACGGATTTTTCTGCTATATTTATTTACTATAAAATCCATAAAGGAAGGAGTTAGTTTTTATGGAGTTCTGCAAAATGAACGGTGCTGGTAATGACTTCATTATCATTAATAATATGAACGGTGAAATTTCCGAAGATAAATGGCCGGAGATTGCCCGTGTCGTCTGTGAACGTCATCTGTCTGTCGGTGCAGACGGCCTGATGGTTGTGGAAAAACCGGATGGCGATGCCGACTATAAAATGCTGTTCTTCAACTCTGACGGTTCCATGGGCGAGATGTGTGGTAACGGAGCACGCTGCATCTGCCGCTACGGCTATGAGCATGGTCTCGCGGGAGAAACACAGACCATTGAGACGACCGCCGGTATTGTAACCGGTGAGCGCATCGATAAACTGCATTACCGTGTCCGTCTCAACGATCCATCCATCGTAAGACTGGATATCCCGATCAAGGTCAACGATACCACTTACAAGTGTTCTTATGTGGAACTGGGTCAGCCGGGTATTCCGCATGTGGTGGTGGAAATTCCTGGTCTGGAAATCTACCCGCACCATAAATTGTTCAGCCTCGGCCGTTCCCTGCGATGCCATCCGGAGTTCCCGAAAGGTGCCAATGTAAATTTCTATGAAATTCTGGGAGACAATCTGATCTATGAGCGTACATACGAGCGCGGCGTAGAAGATTTTACTTATGCCTGCGGAACCGGAACCGGCTCCATGGTCACCGTCCTGACGCTGAAAGGTCTTGTGGACGGAAATCATGTTCATGTTAAGATGACCGGTGGAGAACTGATCATCGACGCAGAAAAGAACAATGATAAAATTACAAACCTGTACTTAACAGGTCCTACCAATATGGTAGTCAAAGGTGTCATCACCGATGATACCCTTAAGATTTAATTCTTTAGGAGGAAATGTATGGAAAAGCGTTCTATCATGAAAAACTATCGCTTCCTTGCAATTATGCTGGGTGCGATGGTCGCAGGATGCCTTGTAGGCTGGTTCTTCCCGGAAACCGGAATGAAGCTGAAACCTTTGGGCACCGTTTTTATCAACATGATGTTCTGCGTGGTTGTTCCGCTGGTATTTGCTTCCATTTCCAGCTCTGTTGCCGGAATGAGAAGCCGCAGCCGTGCCGGTAAGATCATGGGTACCACCATCGCAACCTTTGTGATCACAGGTGCGATTGCCGCAGCGATCATGTTCATTCTTATGAAAGTATTCCCACCGGTACTGGTGGCGTGGGAAACACTGCCGTCTGAGGAAATGGGTGAATACGCAACTCTCTCCGAGATGGTGGTAAACTTCTTCACCGCATCGGACTTCGTCGGACTGCTCAGCCGTAAGGCAATGCTCCCGCTGATCGTATTCTCCATCCTCTTCGGTTTTGCCACAAATATGGCAGAAGGTCCGGATGGCATCATCGCGAAATGGCTGGAAGCATTATCCAACGTAATGCTGAAATTTGTACAGATCATTACTTACTACGCACCGATCGCTTTCTTCGCAATTTTTGCAGACCTGGTAGCCAACTACGGAAGCGCGATCACAGAGGCTTACGCCCGCGCGATGATTGTTTATTATCCACTGTGCTTCATCTATGTATTTACAGCATTCCCGCTGTTCGCATGGTTCGGCGGCGGAAAACATGGTATTAAGACTATGATGGCACATATCGCAAAGCCGGCGATCGTATCTCTCGGAACATGTTCTTCCGTTGCAACGATCCCGACTAACTTAGAAGAGGCAAAAGCTACCGGTATCAGCAAAGATGTCAGTGAGATGGTCGTTCCGCTTGGCGCGACTATGCACATGGATGGCTCCTGCTTCTCCTGCGTACTGAAGATTGCCTTCGTTCTCGGCGTATTCGGACAGACTCTGGAGTGGAGTCAGCTTCCGCTGATCATTCTTGTAGCTGTATTGTCTTCCGTCGGCATGTCCGGTGTTCCGGGCGGCGGTTACATTGGTGAGTACATCATCTGCTCCCTGTTCTTCCCGACACAGGTAGAGATTGCATTCCCGATCCTGGTTATGATCGGCAACCTGGTCGATCCGCCGGCAACTATGATCAACGCCGCCGGAGACTATGTGGTAAGCTACATTGTATCCAGATTTGTGGACGGCAAAGACTGGTTGGATAAAGCTTTGGCCAAGAAATAGGCGGACAATTTTTTTAATTTGATTTTTACATAGAGAGGAATGGTACAAATGATTTGCGATAACATCACGGTAAAAGATAAGATTCTGTATTTCGCAGGACAGGATACCACCGAACTGGCAAAGAAATACGGTACACCGCTGTATTTGATGGACGAAAATAAAATTCGTGAAAAATGCCGCATTTACAAAAATGCCTTTGAGAAACACTTCGGACCGGGATCCCGCCCGTTATATGCCTCCAAGGCAAACTGCTTCAAACGCATTTATGAGATTATGACTGAGGAAGGCATGGGAATCGATGTGGTTTCCTCTGGAGAAATCTATACAGCTCTGCAGGCCGGATATGACATCTCCCAGGCGTATTTCCACAGCAACAATAAGACCGATGAGGATATTCGTTTTGCTATGGAAAACGGAATCGGATATTTTGTAGCTGACAATGAAGAAGAGATCATCGCGATCGAAGCGGAAGCTTCCCGCCGCGGAATCTGTCAGAAAGTTTTGCTTCGTATTACTCCGGGTATTGATCCACACACTTACGAGGCCGTAGCAACCGGCAAGGTAGACTCGAAATTTGGCGCAGCGCTGGAGACCGGTCAGGCATCTGAATTCGTAAAATTCACTTTGACACAGCCGCATGTTTCCCTGGAAGGTTTCCATTGTCACGTTGGCTCCCAGGTATTCGGCGAAGATGTATTTGAGCGTTCTGCTGTCGTTATGCTGGAGTTCATTGCAGAAATGAAAGAAACCTACGGTTACACGGCCAAAGTTCTTGATCTTGGCGGCGGTTACGGTGTCCGCTATGTGGACTCTGATCCATATCTGAATATTGAAGAAAAGATCGGTGAAGTTGCAGCCGTTGTCAAGACAACCTGTGAAAAGCTGCACATGGAAATGCCGGAAATCCATATGGAACCGGGACGCAGCATCGTAGCCGATGCCGGCATGACCCTCTACACCGTAGGTACTGTGAAAAAGATTCCGGGATATAAGAACTATGTATCCATCGATGGCGGCATGTCTGACAATCCGCGCTTCGCTTTATACGGTTCTTCCTATACCTGCCTTCCGGCAAATAAAATGGATGAAGCGTCTGATTTCCGCTGTGACCTGGTAGGACGCTGCTGCGAGTCCGGCGACATTATTCAGGAAAATATCTTAATGCCGGCTTCCATCGGCCGCGGAGACATTGTAGCTGTCTGTACCACAGGCGCTTACAACTACACGATGGCATCCAATTACAACCGCCTTCGCAGACCGCCGATCGTCATGTTAAAAGACGGCGAAAGCTATGTGGCGGTACGCAGAGAGTCTTTCGAGGATCTTTGCCGGAATGATGTGTAATGGATATTTTAATGAATAAATAAAAAGTCTTCTATTATAGAAAGATCCCATATTCTGCAAATACGGCTAACTACCTTCGCTTCCATGCGATTTTATCCGCCTGTCATTTTCAGAATATGGGATTTTTCTAATAGACACTTTCAATTTTACTCAATCAAAACACCTCCAACTTAAAGCATGCTGGGAGTATCTATATGAGATTTTTATATCAATGGATACTATAGAACTTGAAAAAACGAGAATCAAGAGTGATAAAGTATCTCATGAAAAAAATGAAGGTCTCAGTTACCGCAAAATGTTCGTTTCGGGTATCGGAGAATCCGATTCTCATGCATAGATACTTTGATACCAATTTAACCATGCTATTTGTAAGAATATTTAATTCTGTATTATAAAACAAAATCGGTGTAGCAAGAATGAACTTCGAAAACGAAGCTATCTTTGTACACCGATTTTTGTTATATAATTACTGAGTTAAATATCACTTACACATCATTCCTGCAAAGATCCTCGAAAGACTCTC
>JAFSFU010000255.1 GCA_017435025.1 Lachnospiraceae bacterium
ATCCAGTGTCTGTTTTCCCAGCTGCTTCGCCCAACCGCTTCCGATTACAATAAACCATGCAGTCAGGTAGGAAAACGCTGTTACCAGCGCATCCAGAACCACATGGAACCGGTTCAGGCTCGATTGATTGTCTTTAATCATATTGTTTCACCAGTTTGTCTTTTTCAATCCTTCGTATCATTCAGTCCTGCGAAATCCACGCAAAACTCGATTCTATCAATAATAGTATACATGATACGGACTGATTTGGATATAAACGTTTTCTTAAGAATCACTAAGATTTTAATAAAACACAACCCTATGGGCTATTTTTTCTCTTTTTTTGCCTTTTGACGGGCAGCAAACTCATACACATAGACGATGGTTCCCCAGATCAGTTCCATCTGAATCTTCACTTCCTCGGTGAAACGTCCCGGCAGATTTGGGACTTTTTTGCACTGTTTTCTTGTACGAAGTCCCTCCTTCAGTCCTGCCAGATAATCCTTTCCGAAACCACGTTTCTTAAAGAACATATATTTTACAAAAATTCCGGCTGCAAGGCATGGGAAATTTAAGAGCACCTGCCAGGCCGCCATATTCTTATAATTCAGGTACACATTGTTTCTGGCAGCCAGCTTCACCTTGAAGGCACTGTATTTTTCACCGTCGGCGCTGGTACCGCTGCCGACATGGTAAACCACTGCATCCGGACAATAAATATTGTCGTAACCATACAATTTAGCCCGGTATCCCACATCGATGTCTTCCAAATATGCGAAATGCATCGGATCAAAATACCCGATTTTCTCAAACACCTCGCGTCGGTAGATCGCGGCACAGGCACAGGATGAAAAGATCCGGCAAGGACGGTCATACTTCTTCTCCGGACGTCCCACACCTCTTTGGTATGCCCAGCCCAGAACACTGTACATGTCACCGGCATCATCCATCAGTTCCGGTGCGTACATCTGCACCACTTTCGGGCTGACAGAAAAAATCTTCTCTGATCGTCCGATCGCCTTCTCGAGTTTTTCCACATACCGTTCATCCACCTCTGTATCATTGTTGAGCAAGATCACATACGGAGTTTCTGCCGCCTGAATGCCCACATTGACTGCACCGGTGAATCCGGTGTTCTCTTCAAGAAAAATGGATGGAATATCATGTTCCTTTAACCATTCCACACTGCCGTCGGTGGAGCCGTTATCCACCACCAGGATTTCAAAGTCCCTTACTGTCTGTTTTCTCAGAGCATTAAAACATGGCTCCATGAATTTCAGACCATTCCAGTTTGGAATTATGATCGTTGTACGTGCTTGCATAGTTTCCTTTCCACTGCCGTTAATCCAACGACACTTCCAGTTTGTACGGTTCACCGATCGCTTCCTTTTTCAGATCACGCAGAGCGAAGTTGGACTTTCTCAGAGTCAGATTCGGATTATAATACGGGTCACCGTTTTTCAAAATATCCGGCCATCTCTTTGCGAAGGTTGCAATCTCTCGGTTAAAACGCGCAATCTTCTCCGGAGTATCCTCCAGACCTCTGGATTTGGACTCATAGTGGTGCAGAACCGCGTACGGTGCATATACCACTAATTTATCCTGGGCACGGACTTTCATACAATAATCGATATCATTGAAGGCAACTGCCAGTTCTTCTGTAAAACCGCCTGCCTTTTCAAACACAGATTTTTTGCTCATCATACATGCTGCTGTCACAGCACTGTAATCCTGCGCACACATCGCGCGGTGGAAGTAACTGTTCTCCGCTTTGTGGAGACCAATGAATGTATGACCGGCAATTCCGCCGAAACCAACAATGACTCCTGCATGCTGGATCGTATCATCTTCATAGAGAAGTCTGGCGCCCACAGCACCCACATCTTCTCTCTGACAGAATCCAAGCATCTCTTCCACGAAATTCTCCGCGATCAGTTCAATATCATTGTTCATAAACAGAAGGTATTCGCCCTTCGCATGTTTTACACCAAAATTGTTGATGGCAGAATAGTTGAACTCTCTCTCCCAGTAAACCACGCGTACCTGCGGGAACTCCTTCTGAATCTTTTCATAATACTCGAAAGTCTTCGGATCGGTGCTGTTATTTTCCACCACAACAAATTCCAGATTCTTATAAGTGCCTTGTGTAAGCATCGGTCGAATACAGTTGTCCAGATCCACTGTGTGATCTTTGTTTGGAATGATCACAGATACAAGGGGCTCTCCTAAAATCTTGAATGTAGTATGGTAGATGCCAAAGTCCACACCCTTTTCTACCTTTTCAGCCAGAATTCCCATACGGTCATAGTGAGCCATGATTGCACGGCTTCCTGCCTCAAATGCATACAGCTTGCTGGCCGGATTGCTGGCTGTGGAATCCTGGTGACAGCGCCAGTGATACAGCACCTTCGGAATATGGTGGATCTTCTTTGCACGCTCCGTGCAGCGGAAGATAAAGTCATAGTCCTGGGCACCGTCAAACTCCTGTCGGAATCCTCCCACCCAGTTGACCAGAACTTTCTTCACCACAAACAAATGACAGATATAGTTTACGCTGGTAAGCAGATCCGGGTTGAAATCCGGTTTGAAGTGCGGGTCAAACAGTGCGCCGCCGTCCATATCCAGCTTATCTTCGTCGGAATACAGCACATCAATCTCCGGATCTTCATTGATGGCTTTCACACACTCATAGAGTGCATTCGGTGTCACCCGGTCATCATGGTCTGCCAGAACGATATAATCGCCGGTGGCCATATCCATCGCCGCATTGGTATTGCCTGCGATACCAAGGTTTTCACCCAGAATCTTATAGCGGATGCGGCTGTCCTTCTCCGCATATTTCTTCAGAACTTTCTCCACACTCTGTCCTGCCGGACTTCCGTCCGCGATACAGAGTTCCCAATTACCGTAAGTCTGGTCGATAATGGAGTCGATCATCTCACGAAGATACTTCTCCGGAGTCTTCCATACCGGAATTACGATAGAAAATCTCGGATTCAGTTTGAATTTTTCTTCTCTCTGCGCTGCAATCTCCTCATCGGTCGGCTTGGTCAGACTCCACCACTCCGCATAGTCGTAATCATTGTCGAGGCCCTGCAGTTTATGCTTGGACTTTAAGTACAAGGCCTTCAGGCCGTTCTCCTTAAAGAAGTCCCAAGCCACATGAACCGTCTCCATATTCATCAGATCTTTGATCTTCTGTTTTCTCTTGTGGGCTACACTGGAGCGCTTTGCGATCAGATCCTCGTTGTATTTCACACGAAGCTTTCTTCCATCACCCATAATGACAAGGAAATAGTCTTTTCCGCGCTCGTACGGGAACTGGATATCAAAGCCGAAATCTTTGTCGATCGTCTTCTTAAAATAAATCTGACTCACATCGTCTCTTCTTGTCGCCACATATTTATATTCAATCGGTTTGTGATTCGCATCCTCCACAGCAAAGCGAATTTGGGACTCCGGTGTCTTTCCAAGGGCCCAGCCGTTTAACTGAATGGAATTTTCTCTGATGCGCACCACGTCAACTTTATATTTCATATCGTATCCTCAATTAATTGTTGTCCATTTCGGTCACCGCATCGAAATTGATACGCTCTTCTTCGATCACCAGCGGACGATGCATCACTCTGGTATTGATGCTCATAATATACTCACCTACCAGACCGATAAAGAAAATCTGAACTGAGCCCAGGAAACACATGCCGATCAAAAGCGGTGCCATACCTGCTGCAAAACGGTCCCAGTAAAGCAGTTTCATGATCAGATAAACCAGAGCAACCACAAAACTTGCTCCGCTGCAGAATGCGCCGAAAAAAGTTGCAAGGCGCAGACCGACTTTTGTATAGGAAGTAAAGCTTAACATCGCCGCATCATACAAACGGAAGAAGTTGTTCTTCGTCACACCGGCACGGCGCTGCGGCTGCTCATACGGAATTTCTTTTCTCTTAAATCCCAGTTCCGCAACAATGCCGCGCAGGAACGGAGTCGGATCATCCAGATCACGAAGCACCTCAATAAACGCGCGGTCATAGAGACCGGAACCGGTAAAGTGCTCGATCTGTTCCACGTCGGACATCTTCCGAATCAGCTTATAGTAACAGCTGCGCAGCCAGTACATAAACGGATTCTCTTTGCTGCTGGTCTTGATACCAATTACGATCTTGTAACCGTTCTCCCATTCATGTACATATTTCGGGATCAGTTCCACCGGATCCTGAAAGTCAGCCACCATGGAGATCACACAGTCACCTGTCACCTGTAAAATTCCGTAGTACGGGGAATTGAACTGACCGAAATTCTTCGCGTTAAAGATTGCCTTAATCTTCGGATTTCCCGCACAAAGTTCACGGAGCAGCGGTCTTGTATTGTCAGTCGAATCATTGTCGATAAAAACCAGTTCGTAATCATACTGCGGCAGTTCACGGGTAATGATATCAATGACTGCCTCACTGATCGGAACTACATTTTCTTCTTCGTTATAACATGGGATCAGAACACTGATTTTTTTCATATTGTAAGCGTCTCTTTTCTTTCTATAAACTTAACTTTTACAATTTTAATGCAAAATCTGTATTTGTCAACCTTAAGGATTCAGCATTTTCCGGATACCTGCAGCAAAATCCACCTGGGGATTCCAGCCGGTCACCCGCTTCAGCTTCGAAATATCAGGAATCAAATGAATCACACCCTCCGCATTTTCCGTGCGGGTCGCGTACGCGGCAGTTCCTGCTCCACCGCAGAGTTCGCGGATCTCTTCCACAAACTCCCGCAACGGTCTGGTGTCATCACCGGCCAGATTAAACACCGGGGTCTCATCTGCCAGACTCTCTTCCGGCACCTCCGCCAGTGCACACATGGCGCGGGCCAGATCATCAATATAGATAAAGTTCCACTGCTGGGTACACTGTCCCAGAGATAACGTCTCATTGTTCCGGAATGCTTTCAAACAGCTTTCCACTAGCGTCCAGGGATGGTCTCCCGGTCCGTATGCACTGAAGATTCTTGTATGCACATACCGGATTCCCAGTTCTCTGCACACGACCTCCCCTCGTTTTCGCATACTCAGCTTCGCCTCTCCGTATAAGGAGCGCGGCTCACAGAAACTTTCCTCATGCATCCGCGTCTTATGAAGCCCGTATTCTGCCTGGGAGCCGGAGAAGATAAAACGGGAACATCCCAGTTCCTTCGCAGCATATATGGTCTGAACCGCATCCTCCAGATTCTTTTCCTGCAGACTGCGATTGACTCTCGCATCACTGCCGGAACCTCCCCATCCAAAATGACAGAACACATCACAGTCTCCTGTAATCTTTTTCGGAAGAAGCTGCGGTTCGGAAAGATCGTTCTCCACAATCGTCAGACCTTCCTGCTCCGGGATCCGGTCCAGCTTTTTTGAATCCGGACGAACCACAGCAATCACTTCATGTCCACGATCCAACAATTCATTCACAGTGGCCGCACCGACAAAACTGGTGGCACCGGTAACAACAACACGCATCGCTTTTTCTCCCATCACGAGGCACGACGATCATCCGCTCGCCATACCGTCCATTTTTTAAGAGCCGCCCGAAACAGCCCCTCAAGGGAGCTATCCGGACGGTCTGTCACAAGTCCGCCTCTGCGGACCATTCTCATTCTAATTCTTGATCATCGGAATGATCATATTCTCAGCCAGTTCCTCATCGGAAAGGAACGGTGCCAGATCCTCCAGCGGTACAGATACCATTGTGCCATCCGGCATCATCTTTGCTGCCGCCTTCGGTTCAAAGTTCTGCTCCATATCCACGAAGATTTCACAGATTACCGGGCCATCCATAGCTAGTGTCTGCTCGACTGCCTCCGGAAGCTCCGGATTGCTGTGAGCTGCCACATACGGGAAGCCGTATGCCCACGCCAGCTTCTCAAAGGACGGAAAGCTCAGGTCTCCACTGTCCACACCGATACCTACGAGCGGCTCATGGAAGTGTGTCTTCTGGGTCTGACGAATGGAATGATAACCGCCGTTATTGATCAGGAACAGCTTGATCGGCATATTGTGGTGGATAATGGTTTGAAGCTCCTGTAAGTTCATCTGGATACTTCCGTCACCGGTCACCAGAATAATATCCTTTAAGCCCTCAGCCACACACGCACCGATCGCAGCCGGAAGATCGTAACCCATAGACGCGATCGCAGAGTTGCTGATGAAACGCTGGCCCTTCTTGAGCACATAAGCATGTCCGCCGACAACACACGGAGAACCGTTTCCTACAACCGTTACCTGGCCTTCATTCAGTCGGCTGCTGATCTCCTTGATCGCAGCGTATACATTCGCCGGCTGATCCGCACCTGCAGCATAGTGCTTCGGCAGAACCACCGGATATTTCTCTTTCCAGTACTGGCAGCGTTTTACCCACCAGTCAGCAGCTTCTTTATCTTTCTGGCCGCATTCCTCGGATACGGATTCTTCATCGAGAACCAGTTCCAGCTTTTCAAGAAGATCTTTTACATCGGCATGTACCGGCATATCGGTATGTACCGTCGGTTTCTTTAACTCTTCCGCATCGATATCGTTGTAGATCACATACGCTTCTCTCGCCCATGTCTCATAGTTGAAACCAACCTGGCGGATAGAAAGACGGCTTCCGAGAGAGAGCACAAGATCACTGTTCTGAACCGCAAAGTTGCCCGGGCGGTCGCCCATATTACCGGCACGGCCCACATACAGCGGATGAGTATCGTACATACAGTCCTGGCTGTTCCAGCCTGTTACGACCGGAATACCGAGTTTTTCCACAACACGCATAAACACATCGTGCGCCTGGCCGATACGGATACCGTTACCGGCGTTGATCACCGGACGTTTCGCTTCTCTTACTTTCTTGAGAATCTCTCTGGCTGTATCCAGAGTTACCGGCTTCGGCAGAGCAATTCTCTTCTCACCCTGACCTGCGATATCTTCGTTGATCACCGCCGGTGTACCTTCCACTTTCACCTCTGCACACGCGGTGCATGCGCCACAGCCGGAGCCTTTTGTTGTCCAGCCAGTTCCGCCTGCCTCGTAATCATCCTTATCAAAACCGCAAAGCTCAGAAGTCTCAATGTATGCACCCTGTACATTCACCGGAATATCCAGCCAGCACGGACCCGGTCTTCCAACCTGGGACAGATACAGGGCCTTCTCCAGACAGAAGCGAATTCTATTCGGGTCGATCACCATCTCACTGTATTTTGTCATACAGTCGATGGACTTTGTAATATCAAATTCCTGGTCACCCATTGCACGGATGCCAAGACCTGTACTTCTTGCAGTTGTATCGTAGCGAACCTGACCGGAAAGCACCAGCATCGGAATCGAATCCAGCCAACCGCCTACTACACCGGTAATTGCGTTTGTTCCGCCCGGTCCTGTTGTCACACAAAGGGCAGCAATCTTATTGTGGATTCTCGCATAACATTCCGCAGCGATCGCACACGCCTGCTCGTGGTGATTGAACCAGCAGTGAAGACCAGGCTCATGACCAAGGCCATCGTCCAGATGCATCGCACCGCCGCCGGTAATCATAAATACATCAGAAATTCCTGCTTCCACCAGTTTTTTGGCGATATAATCAGAAACTTTCATTCTCATAGCGTTTTTACTCCTCTCAAACCCAGGGGCTTTCTATCGTTTTTGTTTTTATAGCATTTTCCGTGGTTCGTCTTTGCAGACTTACCCACAATATCTTTTATTTTACCACATCTTGTACTGTCAGTCCAGTAAATTCCCTTTTTGCGCCGGTTCTGCCACAGAAACACAAAAATCCACACCATCTTTGCAGTGAGACGACGAAAGGCCTCTGCCGATTCCGACAAAAGCCTTTTTTATTGATTCTCTATTACATACCGGCTGATCAGCCGGTTCAGCGTTATTTTCATCTGAGAAATAATATCCATCAGTTTTTGATTATCTTTTTTCAGTCTTTGGTTCTCTTCTTCTAATGCTGCGATACGTTCTTCGAGACCCATAGATCTCTCCTCCTTAACTGCTCCGGAACACGGAATATCATATCACCATTATCATACCTTTTTTTCCGCAAATTGGAAAGAAAAAGCGGTCGCAAGTTTCGACACAGAACGCCCCTTGTCTCTCATTTCTGATTGTGCTACAATAGGGTTAGAATTTTTCAGAATAATCGTACTGTTCAGTAAGGAGGTACTCCATGGTAAGAAAGACAAATATTGTGTTTAAAGAGAATCTTCGCGGCGGCGAAGGAACCATTGAACTTCGTCACATTCTGGCTCCGGAAGAATTAATGGGACACGGCACCATGTATGCACATGTTATCATTCCGGGTCACAGCAGCCTCGGTTTCCACCAGCACGTAGAAAATACCGAGCCATATTATGTGATCAAAGGCAAAGGTATCTTTGTTGACAACGACGGCTCCAAAACTGAGATCACAGAAGGTGATGTATGTGTGATCGAGGTTGGCCAGAGCCATGCCATTGAAAATCCGAACGAAGAGCCGCTGGAGATCATGGCCCTTGTTATCAACCAGCGTGGCAAATGCGAATAACTTTTGTTCTGCAAAAAAGGTGGTCGACCCATTTTTCAGGTCAGCCACCTTTTCTATTTGCAGTACAAAATATTTACTTCAGAATTCCCAGTTTTTCGAACGCATACGCGATTCCGTCTTCTTCCACTTTCTTTGTGATCAGCTCTGCATACGGCTCCAATATCGCCGCATGGTCCTCCATAATCACGGAATGGCATGCATATTTGATCATCGCAAGATCATTGCTGCTGTCACCAAATGCATAGGACTGTTCCCACGGAATGTCAAAATAATCCAGAATAAATTCCATCGCCGTCGCCTTGTCGAATCCGGTCGGCACACATTCATACAGATTCTTGCCGCGATCGATCGGAGAAATATCCGGCTCCAAAAACTTTAAGAAGCCGTCCAGATCACTGTTCTCATCCCTAAGAATACAAAACTTATCAAAGAGCAGCGGTTTTTCCGTCCAGTCAGCAGCAAACATCACCCCGCTTCCCAGAAACAGATTTTTAATTCTCTGCACGCCCGCCATATGGGACTGTCCCGGCTGGACAAAGATTCCGTTTGGTCCCTCCAGAATACCATCCAAACCATATTCCCGGATCGCATTCTGAATTGCAAACCGGCGATTCGCAGAGAGAAGGTGATGCATACATTTCCTTCCCTGCACCTCGATCAGCGTACCACAGCCGCCAAGATACCCGTCTACCTCGATCCGG